>CAZUET010000180.1:0-1515 GCA_964619685.1 uncultured Christensenellaceae bacterium | reverse complement strand
ATATAAAAAGAGCATACTCAACGCATGCTCTTTTGGAATAACTTTTTTGATTGGCTTATCTAATATTTCCTACTGTACGAGGGTAGAGAATGACATCTCTAATGTTGGTCATACCTGTAACATACATTATCATTCTTTCAAAACCAAGACCGAATCCACTGTGAGGTACGGAACCGAATCTACGCAAATCGAGATAATCGGAATATGCGGAAAGGTCCATATTACGCACCTTCATAGCTTCAAGAAGCTTATCATAATCCCATTCTCTTTCACTACAACCGATAATCTCGCCAACCCCGGGAACTAGTAGGTCGGTAGCAGCAACTGTTTTACCATCGGGATTCTGTTTCATATAGAATGACTTAATCTCTTTGGGGTAATTTGTAACGAATACAGGCTTTTTACAGATCTGCTCGGTGAGATATCTTTCGTGCTCGGTCTGTAAGTCAGCACCCCAATATACCGGATATTGGAATTCAGCACCCGATTTAGCGAGCATATCAACAGCATCGGTATAATCAATAACATCAAACTTATTATTAATCACGTTATTGAGCTTTTCTTTCAGACCCTTTTCAAAGCGTTGCTCAAAGAAGTCCATTTCTTGAGGACACTCGTCCATAACGGCTTTAACGATATATTTAATCATTTCTTCCGCAATTTCGATTATATCGGGAAGTTCTGCAAATGCAACTTCAGGCTCAACATGCCAAAACTCTGCGACATGACGAAGCGTGTTACTCTTTTCAGCTCTAAAGCTCGGTCCAAAGGTATAAATCTTACCAAGAGCGGTAGCTGCAACCTCGCCCTCAAGCTGACCGGAAACGGACAAGCCTGCTCTTTTACCGAAGAAGTCGTCTGCATAGTATTCTTCTTCATTCTTATACTTATCCGAATAACCTATGGTGGTTACCTTAAACATTTCGCCTGCACCCTCACAGTCGCTACCTGTAATAAGCGGAGTATTGACATATACATAGTGACGCTCACCAAAATAGCGGTGAATGGCTCTTGCCATGACCGAACGAACACGGAAAACGGCATTAAATGTATTTGTACGCAAACGCAACTGAGGAATCTCACGCAAGGTTTCGAGCTTTTGGTGCTTCTTTTGAAGTGGGAAATCAAGACCGCAGTCACCGAGTAATTCGGCGGATTTGACTGCAAGCTCTAAGCCGTTACCGTTAGGGTTATCCTCTAAAATACCTGTAACCTTTAAGGATGCGCCAAGATGAAGTGCTTCCTTAGGAATATCCTGTCCGTTGGACTTATCGACAACTAATTGAAGGTGTTTAAGACTTGTACCGTCATTCAATTCAATGAAAGTCATATTTTTGGAATCTCTTGCAGTTTTTACCCAACCGCAAACAACGACCTCAGAGCCTTTGTCGAATTTACCGTTTAAAATGTCATAAATATCTATATGCTTCATAGCTTCTCCTAAAACCGAAGTATCCGCTTCGATTATAACGAAGCGGATACTTCGGATTTAGGAGAAGCTATGAAGCATATAGA
>CAZUET010000179.1:0-1516 GCA_964619685.1 uncultured Christensenellaceae bacterium | reverse complement strand
TGGTAGAGAATGAAGAAACAGATAAGACCGATGGAAGATTTGCAGAGTATTCTGCTGTGATCGCATTATCTGTAAATGATTCCATAGTTATCAAGGATAGCTTAGGCAATACATATGCTAACTATCAAGATTGTGATTTTGACGGAACCGCTAAGATCGACGGCAATTATACAGTATATCTTAAACTGTACGCCGACGGCCACGCAATCTATGTAGCTGTTCCTCAAGGAGGCTCTCCCGAAATCGTAAAAATGTACATTAACAGCGATACCGAGGGTAGAGTACTTGAAGAATATCCAAGTTCGGATGAAAATGTTACTGTGCAATACTTTATCAAGGTAGAACTTGAAGAAGGCGACTTAGTAATATTCAAAGCAGGAAATGTTGAATATGATGCATATGAAGACGGTACTTCCTTTGACGGAGTAGTATCTATTGACGGTGAATACGAGTTCTACGTCAAATTCTATAAGGATGAAGGTCATTCGATTTGGGTTAAAAAGCCTGTTCCTGTAGATCCTACACCTTCACCGGAAACTTTTACCGTGTACTTCTATAATTATGCAAACTGGACTAATGTAAATGCATATGTATGGAGCGGTAGCGGTCTTGATGCGATTTATCCAACGGCTTGGCCCGGTGAAACTATGACAGCAGTAGACGGTCATGAAAACTGGTATAAGCTTGAAATATCGGGTGATTATGAAAGCTTAGTATTCAATGCAGGCGATAATCTGCCCCAAACATTGAATTTGACTATTGATAAAGAAAATCTTTACTATAACGGCTACGAATGGACGAACGGCTTCAATATATATGAAGGAATTTTATCTCGTACCATCTATTACTATAATAAATTCAACTGGGAAAAGGTCAATGCATACGCTTGGACCGAATCCGGATATAATAAAATAGAAAATGCAAATTGGTCAGGCGTTGAAATGACTTCAGTAGAAGGACACGAGGGTTGGTTCTCTATAGAGATCGGTATTGAATATAAAGAGATCATTTTCAATTATGGAACAAATCAAACTGAAAATCTGGTCATCAACGATGAAGATGGTTTATACTATTACAACGACGGTTGGCTAAAAGAATTTGGCGAATTGGTAGATCCTACCCCCGTAATCACAGAAAATAGCATAGTTAAGCTTGTTGTAGGAGAAACAGAAACTTTGTTGGTCATCAACGAAAATTCCAATGGCGGAGTGCTTGAATTTATGATTGCAAAGATCGAATTTGAAGCAAATACGACCTTTAAGATCACAGTTGACGGACAAGAATACAATAACTATAAAGAAGAAAGTCCTATTAAGGGGTCTATAACTGGAGAAGGATCCTACTGCATTTATGTATCTAACAATGGTATATATGCAGCTACTTATACAGCACCTACGCCCACTGTACCTACATTAACTGAAAATAGCATAGTTAAGCTTTATATCCAAAAGGGCGTTGAGACATTAGAGCATACCTTAACTAAAAACGATAGTAGCTTAAGCGGAGCTATCGAATA
>CAZUET010000178.1:0-1523 GCA_964619685.1 uncultured Christensenellaceae bacterium | reverse complement strand
ATATATGAAAAAGCGGATATTTGCAAAAAAAAATAATAGAGGATTTACTATGGTCGAATTAGTTGTTACCATAGCGGTCATGGCTGTGTTGACGGCTATTATTGTTCCGTCTATGGGTGCAATATCCGAAAATAGAGAAAAGGAAAAGTATAAGCAATATTGTCTAAGCATTCTTGAATCAGCCGACGCTATCGCCGAAGCATATAATAAAGGTGCTAAAAGTGTGGCTGGCTATAATATCGTATCTAATAATAACGAGATAAACTGGGTGGGTGTACGCCAATGTCTTGAAACTGATAATACATATAATTATCAATGTAATGTCACCGTATTCCGCACAGGCTCGCCGTTAGGGCTTACCGAGAGCGGTAATACCATTACTACGGCATTTGCTCAAAAAGATACTGTGGTTGTTCATTTCGGCTTTACCGATGATAAGCGTATGTATGCATCGGGATGCTGGTACTTTGAAAAAAATAATAACACGGCAAAATATAAGTATGACTATTTACTCGGTGCTTTTATTTCTGCCACCGACTCTTTTGAATCTCCCGACATACAGTAGAATATCGGGAAATTCTTTTTAAAATAGGTAAAGCGGAGGAATCTTATGAAAAAAATAATAACGGTTTTGATTGTAACAATACTTTTAGCGGCACTTCTATCGGGCTGTACTATTATTAACGGCATTTTTGGAAATGGTGCTGTAGGTGTACCGACCGAGATCGAATTCGATGAGAATAGAGGCGTATTGACTTGGAATGCTGTAAAAAAAGCGGATTCTTATGATGTGTTAGTATCGATAAACGGAGCGGATAAAACTGTTCATTGTGACAATCCATATTTAGAACTTGATAACTCAATGGTCGGTGAAATTACCGTCAAGGTCAGAGCAAACAAGGGCTCGAAATCGGGTGAATACTCCGAGGCTGTATCTATTAGATATATTGCACCTCTCAATGTGGATGAAAGGTCTATCAGTGCCGATTACTCCGCAGGCTCCTTAAAAATTGATTGGGCGGATGTAAACCATGCCGACGGATATAAGCTTAAATACGTATATAACGGCGATACAGTCGAATTAACGGTTAATGAGAGCGAATATACTATAACCGACTATATCTCATCTAAAACATGTGATATAGAGATATATGCGTTAGGTTCGGGTAATTATCGTAACGGTAAAACTGCTATATATAGATTTTTGGGCGTTGCCGATTATAACGATATAAAAGGCACCGTTACTATCGATATGATAGACGGCGAAAATGCTGTATTTGCCATTCAAGAAATTACCAAGGCTATCTTGGATAAGACAGAAGATATCACCGCTAAATGTGATCTAACGGGTAATTTCACCATTCCATTTGAAAGTTTGGAAGACATGGAGGTCGGCGAACATACCCTAACATTGACAGATAACAAAGAAACCGTGGTGTATAAGCTCATTTTATCGGATACACGAGCACCTAAGGTCATTGTTGGTGATTATGTTAAGCACGGTGGCGATCTCGTTGCAACGA
>CAZUET010000177.1:0-1642 GCA_964619685.1 uncultured Christensenellaceae bacterium | reverse complement strand
TAATTATAGTTCTAATAATATCAATTTTTATATCCTCTATACTGCTTTATTTCGATCTATTTGAAGATGAAGGGATAAACGGATTATTAGCTTGTTTCTTGGATAAACCCGATTATATCTATTGCTTATCTGCAGGCTCATTTTCAACACAAAAGGAAGCAATAGCTCTATCCGACAATCTTATAGAATTAGGCTGTGCAGGATATATTCATTATGACGGACTATTCCATGTTTTAATCTCATTTTATCTTAACGAGGATGATGCAAATGCTGTTTCACAAAAAACAAGCTACACAATATACAAAATTTTCAAATCGTCCAATCTCAAAAGCATTCCGTCAACAATTAAGGGAGAATATGATAAGTGCAAAAATTTTGACCAAGATATTTTAACCGATCTATATAATGCTACTGTAATTATCGAAAAGAACAATGATACTATTACCGCAAAACAAATTATCACTAATACATTTACAAAGGCAACGGCATCCACATCGGAATTTATTAAAAATGCAGTGAATGTAAACGATATAAATATTCAAAAACATTTGTCAAGAATCAATAGCGTGCTATCCGAATTAAACAAACTAACTAACAATATAACACTATCTTCAATTAGATTTACCGCAATTTTTATTGCATTAACTATGGCTTAAAAAAAATCCCTTGGATATAACCAAGAGATCTTAATCATTATTTAAAAACTATTCAGTTTACACTCCAACATTCTCGGAAACAAGTATTCTTCCGCAGTCGGGACAAATACACCAGCCTTCCGATTTAACCTTTTGGGTAATGCTTCCAGGCATCTCAATTCGACAGAAGCAATAGTTATTCTTTAATATATGGATAGGCGGATATTTATCATCCTTAGCAATTTGATTATATCGAGACAAATCATCGGCATCAATATGTTTTGCCAAAGCTGTAAGCTTTACTTCAAAGCCAGCCCTAACTGCCTTACTCTTATCAAGCTCACCAGCCTTCCGATTTAACCTTTTGGGTAATGCTTCCAGGCATCTCAATTCGACAGAAGCAATAGTTATTCTTTAATATATGGATAGGCGGATATTTATCATCCTTAGCAATTTGATTATATCGAGACAAATCATCGGCATCAATATGTTTTGCCAAAGCTGTAAGCTTTACTTCAAAGCCAGCCCTAACTGCCTTACTCTTATCAAGCTCTGCCTTATACTCATCTTGCATTTTTTTGCCCTCTTGAGTTGCATTTTTACCTGCATCCATGAGTTTGTTATAATCGGCTCTCTGCTTAACTATTTTTTCACTAACCTTTTTTGCTTCATCGGCTAAACGCTCGAGGGAAGCAACATAATTGGAAATATTCTTAATATAAAAATCGGCTTCATTTTCGTCCTCGATATCGGCAAGATTCTTTTCAGCATCCTTGATAAGCTCAACTACTTCTAAATACCTCTCGGTTACGCTATTCATTTGCTTAACGGTTTCCTCGGCATCCTTATTTAACTTACTAACTGCGGCAGTTGCTTGCTGAATAATTAGTCTTTGCTTGTTATAATTCTTAACAATATCTAAGCCTTGAAATCTCTTAATTTCATTTCTTCGTTCAACATCAATCGATTGATACTCAAGCAATTTTTTAATATCCATGTTAATCTCC
>CAZUET010000176.1:0-1658 GCA_964619685.1 uncultured Christensenellaceae bacterium | reverse complement strand
ATACTTTATCAATTTCAAGGGACAATTTATCGGTGGTAAAGGTCAATGTATCTATACTTTCATCGTATGGTGTCTCTACCGTTATCGTATAGCTTTCCGCATTTTCAACAGCATTCCAATACAAAACGCTATCGATATACACAACATGATCGGTGGTTAACAATGTGGGCAAAGCAATAGCACCGTCATTAACCTTTACCGATATCTGTGACGAATATGCTGTGGTCGAATACAAAAGACCGTCGCCTAATGCCGATACTCTAATATTGTATTCGCCATCTTCATAGCCGTTAAGCTTAATCGCGTTTGATAATACGATTTCGACCTTATTCCCTATTTCTACTCTATATCCTACCGAATAATCGACCTTATCCCAAAAAACAACAGCTTCGCCGTCTACAACTCTTACACTCAATCCTGTTGGCGGTTCCGACGGCTCTAACGGGAATGTGATCGCATTGCTTTTGTACGATGTAGCATACACCTCTTCGTCGCCTAATGCTTTGACTGTATATATGTTCTCTGTCAATTTTGGATCGACCTTATAAGAAAGAATCTCGTTACCGTCTATACGCTCAACAACATTGTCATTTAGATATACCAAATAACCGATTGCAGAACGAATCTTAGTCCAACAAATGCACTCGCTCGTTGGATCATATGTTATCACCGGTGTAGCTAACAACGGAACTGACGGCGTACCGTCGGGATCGATAACGAATTTATAAGAATTCGATCTAACACTATCCGAATAGTTCACATTATCGCCTATAGCTTGAATTTGAATGCTATATGTACCGGGCTCTATAATATCAAGCGTGTATGAGGTCGTGTTTTTACCTTCAATAGTATATAACAATGAGTTATTACTAAAAATTCTATAACCTACGGAATTACCTACCATCGACCAAGTTATTTGACCTCGTCCGTCAATACCAAGAATGGCTGGTGTGGATAGCTTAGCGATCTCTTTGTTAGCTGTACTATCATAAATCATAGCTTCGCTATACTGGGAATCATCATATTTCCCGTTCGATATTGCTTTAACCTTTATTTCATATTTTCCGTTCGGCAATGCTAATTCTAAATAGTTGGCTTGAGCGATGTACTCCTCTCCGTTTACACATACTATATAACCGTCGGCATTCTCAACTTTATTCCAAGATAGCACATTGTAGTCAAGAGAAAGTCCGTCGGGCGAAGCAAGAGATTGTACCGAGCAAGCGACACATACAAGCGTTAGTATTAGTATTAAGCAAGCAACAACTTTTTTCATATACTCAAGTTGACCATTCCGTCCTTTTCCATATCCATTATAGCATATATTCACCATACAATAACAGTTTTTTTGAAAAAATACTTAAAACAAGCGATTTTTTGAAAAATTCGGTATTGACAAGAGTCGATATCTGTTGTAAAATATTATTGTAAGATTAACGATAAATACATCCTTTTGTGTTTTTATCACTCCTTGTTGTAAAAATTCCTTTTGCGAAAGCGGAGGGAATTTTTTTTATTTAAAGCCTTACTTATACTCTGTCGGTGTAATTCCCATTATTTTACGGTATATACATCAGAAAATGATAAGCGTTTAATCTCATATTTTGAATTTTTAGTTTGATTATCTATCATTCCTATTGTATAATTATATTATAAAT
>CAZUET010000175.1:0-1692 GCA_964619685.1 uncultured Christensenellaceae bacterium | reverse complement strand
ATTTTAAGTAGTGCAATCTACGATCTAAAAATACTTTGAGCAGTAACTAATAATATACATTGATATACTATTTAGGTAAAGTATAAGTAGAGGAATCTACTATCTAAAAATAACTTAAGCATAACCAAATAATATGCATTGATATACTATTTAGGTAAAGTATAAGTATTGCAAGATACTAATTAGTCATCGTCCAGTAATTAAGTATGATTTTTGTATTATGATATATCTAAAGTATCGTTTGAATAATATAGCCACTTCTGTATATACTAACAGCGGAGGAAATGATGAAAAAAGCAATATTGTTAGTATGTATAATGGTAGGCTTATCATTTGTTACGCCTATGCTTGCCTTAGCGGAAGGTAACGAAATGGTAAGCTATTCAAATATATCAGATACGAATAGCACCTATACAGCGACTACAAAGCGGACAAATGAAAGTGAAACAACAGCTTTGCTAAATGACAAGGACTGCTATATATCAGCATTGATAAATAATACCGACAAGAAAATGACCGAGGCGAAATCGGCATATTTGACCGACAGCAATTTTACTGAAGAGATATACGAGTATAATTCTCAAGAAAGATACCCTATAGCGAGCATGGTAAAAATGATGACGCTTTTAATAGCGTTTGAGGAGATAGATCTCGGTAGAATTAGCCTTGACGAGAATATACCAATAAGTCATGAAGCTATGAGTATGGGAGGATCCCAAATGTTTCTTTCCGAGGGGTTAGAGTATCCGTTAAGTGACCTAATCTTAGGCATAGTTGTAGCAAGTGCCAATGATGCATGTGTAGCGGTAGCGGAGAGAATATCGGGAAGTGAAGGGCAATTTGTAAATAGAATGAACGAGAAAGCCAAGGAACTTAAGATGACCAATACCAATTTTGTAAACTGTACAGGATTGCCGTGTGTAAACGGTTATAGCTGTGCTCATGACTGTGCTGTTATGCTGTCCGAGTTGCTTAAGCACGAGCGATATCACGACTATTCCACGGTTTGGTTAGAGAATTACACCCATCCGGACGGAAGAACAACAGTGCTTACCAATACCAATAAGCTGATAAGATTTTATAAGGGGTGCGATGGTGGTAAGACAGGTTTTACCAATGAAGCAGGCTTTTGTTTAACAGCGACTGCCGTTAGAGATGGTATGAGAGTAATATCCGTTGTGATAGGTGAGACTGACAGTACAAAAAGATTTGAGGACACAAAGCGACTTTTAAATTATGCTTTTGCCAGTTACACATTTGAACCACTTGCAGTAAGCGGTGAGCAGTTAGGCGAAATAAGGCTGAAGGGAGCTAAAAATGTGGTTGGAGTTACGGTATCACGAGATATAGGTATATTTACAAAACGCTGCGGTGAAGAGAAAGGAAGGCTTATTGTTGAGCTGTCATCAGACATAAGAGCACCTCTTGAAAGGGGAAGTATTGTCGGTAGTGCTTTTACGGTAAAGAACGGAAAAGAGTGCGATAGAGCGGATATTATTCTTATGGATGGCGTAGAAAAGGAGAGCTATGGTGATGCGATAGGGCGAGTAATGGGCGGATGGAGCGTTAGATCCGCTTGAATAAGCTTATGATATTTATTGATTGGGTAATTACTTATTACCCAATTTTTATGCTTATTTGTTGAATAAAAATGTTGCATATTTCCTATTTTTATTTTATAATAAATAGAAG
>CAZUET010000174.1:0-1731 GCA_964619685.1 uncultured Christensenellaceae bacterium | reverse complement strand
CCGAAATATTATAAAAAAAAATTGTACTTATTCAAAAAGTGTGATATAATGACTAAGAAATCTTTTATGGAGGGATTTATAATGCAATATTCAAAAGACGTTCAAGAAATGGTTT
Source organism: uncultured Christensenellaceae bacterium (assembly GCA_964619685.1). Taxonomy (GTDB): domain Bacteria; phylum Bacillota; class Clostridia; order Christensenellales; family CAG-1252; genus RUG14300. The sequence continues at coordinate 1,616 of CAZUET010000174.1, read as the reverse complement.
GCGTTAAGCAAGGAACCAGTCGTGGCGCATCTCCCATACCTGAGGAAGGTAGATGGGTTCAAAGTAAAGAAATTGCCGACATTAGCGGTTTGACTCATGGTATCGGTTGGTGTGCTCCTCAACAAGGTGCATGTAAGTTAACATTAAATGTTAAGAATGGTATCATTCGTGAGGCGCTCGTTGAAACACTCGGTTGTTCAGGTATGACTCACTCTGCAGCAATGGCTGCCGAAATCTTACCCGGTAAGACATTATTAGAGGCTTTAAATACTGACTTAGTATGCGATGCTATTAATACAGCTATGAGAGAGCTTTTCTTACAAATCGCATATGGTCGTACCCAATCCGCATTTTCTGAGGATGGTCTACCCATCGGTGCAGGCAAAGAAGATCTTGGTAAGGGTATCCGCAGTCAGATTGGTACAATGTATTCTACTCAAGCTAAGGGCGTTCGTTATTTGGAAATGGCAGAAGGCTATATCACAAAGATGGCTTTAGATGCAAATGACGAGGTTATCGGTTACGAATTTGTTAAGCTTGGCATTATGATGGAAATGATTACCCAAAAGGGCGTAGATCCTGCTACGGCTCTCGCTAAATGTACCAGTACTTACGGAAGATATAATGAAGCCGTTAAGTATATCAATCCGCGTAAAGAGTAAGGGAGGACTGAATAATGGCTATTACTTTTGAAGGTTATGAAAGAAGAATAGATAAGATCAATGCTGCACTCAAAGAGTACGGTATTAATGATCTTGAAGAGGCAAGAGCTATTTGTTTAGCTAAAAATATTGATGTAGAATCAACTGTTAAGGGCGTTCAACCCATCGCATTTGAAAATGCAGTTTGGGCATACACTATCGGTTGTGCTATTGCAATCAAGAAAGGTTGCGTAAAAGCTGCAGACGCTGCCGAAGCTATCGGTATCGGTCTACAAGCATTCTGCGTTCCCGGTTCAGTTGCTGACCAAAGAAAGGTTGGTTTAGGACATGGTAACTTAGGTGCAATGCTCCTTAGAGAAGAAACAGGTTGTTTCGCATTCTTAGCTGGTCACGAATCTTTCGCAGCAGCAGAGGGTGCTATCGGTATCGCTCGTACCGCTAATAAGGTTCGTAAGACTCCTCTAAGAGTTATCTTGAATGGTTTAGGTAAAGATGCTGCTTATATAATCAGCCGTATTAACGGTTTCACCTTTGTTGATACAAAATATGATCAATACACCGATACATTGACCGTTGTTCAAGAGATTCCTTTCTCAAATGGTGAAAGAGCACAAGTTCGTTGCTATGGTGCATATGATGTAAACGAAGGCGTTGCTATCATGAGAAGTGAAAGTGTAGATGTTTCTATTACCGGTAACTCCACCAATCCAACCAGATTCCAACACCCTGTTGCAGGAACCTATAAGAAGTGGGCTATCGATAACGGTAAGAAGTATTTCTCAGTAGCTTCCGGTGGCGGTACAGGTCGTACATTACACCCCGACAACATGGCTGCAGGTCCTGCTTCTTATGGTATGACAGATACTATGGGAAGAATGCACTCTGATGCTCAGTTCGCAGGTTCTTCATCCGTACCTGCCCATGTAGAAATGATGGGTTTGATCGGTATGGGTA
>CAZUET010000173.1:0-1806 GCA_964619685.1 uncultured Christensenellaceae bacterium | reverse complement strand
AGTATCACCGTCAATAAGTGAGTTTATTGCTCAATATGACGAGTTATCTCAAAAGGGCTCCGATGACGATACAATCGAATTATATTCACGGTTCGAAAAATGTTTTATGGGCGACCGTGGTAACGGATATGAGGTCGACATAGTAAAAGACAGAACACTTGAAGCATTACAGCAAAACAGTTAATAAAAACGAAGGAAATACATTATGAAGCTATCAGATTTTAGAATGGAAGTGCGTAATATTGCCAGCAAAGATGAGCCCCCTAAAATGGGCGAATTTCAAGCCGGTTCTCGTGGTAATATGTGGGGAAAGGGCGAACATAAGGGCGTCTATTATCAAGTAAAGGTTCATGCAGCCGAGCCCAAGTGGAATCTTACCGATCAAAAAATCAAAGAGAAAAAGGATGAATTAAAAGCTGTTGGGTCATCTGATCCCGATACAGCCGATCGTTTGCGCAATGAAATCGCTACTCTTGAAAAGAATAGAGATAAGTATAATAAAAGAGATAAAGATTCTGATGATTATATAGAGGCTAAAAAGCGTTTGATTGCCAAAATACACGGTATTGGAAGTAAGCAATTAGTGTGTCCTATAGATTTTTGGGCAGAGCCAATTCCGTTTAAGCAAAACGCAACATTCTCAGCCGAGGCAGTGCCGTGGATCGAGCAAAATGTAGGTTTTGACCTTTCTAAGCCTATAGATTTTCGTAGAGATCTATCACCCGACGAGCAATACGAAATAGTTGCGTCTTTCTGCGAAGAACTCGAAAAATTGCACGAGGCAGGTGTATTGCACTCCGACCTTAAGCTTGGAAATACGGTAGTTAGTAAGGATGACGGCGGTTTTAAGTGTTCCATTATTGACTATGATAGTTCTATTGTACTTGATGATCTTCATAGTAGAAGATATGGCGTTAATGTATGGTATTACTTAATGGGAGGCACCTTTTTCTCCCCCGAGTTCCAACCACTTTTCGATATTTGCAGAGAAAACAAAGATGCTGATGCTTTTAATGACTTCGATGTAAATTGCATAACGACAAAGTCGGATATTTTCTCGTTAGGCGTTACCATATATGAGTATTTTTATGGCGAAGCAGATGGCTCTAATGTAATGCCATTCGTTGGCCCCGACGGAGATAAGCTTGACGCTCCCCTTTATGGCTTGGCTGTAGACCAAGATTATAAGCCTAATCTACCTGATACCGTCAATGATCTTTTATACGGTGCTATCAATTGGGCTCTTGCGAAGGATCCTACAGAAAGACCGTCTGCAGGAGATCTTGCCAAAGTATTCCGTTCCAAAAATACATCTTTGATTCCGTCAAAATATACAAGAAATCCATTGTGGGAAGATCATCAGGGTATGTTTAAGCTCAATCTTCCTGACGATATTTCTATTAAAAAAGCAATAAAACCTCGTTATCGCATCACGATCAAGGGTACTACGGTTACTCGTTCGATAGATGACTTATTGAGAGATGGCTATGCTGTACGCATAGGTGCGGACGGTGCGCCTGTTTCGGAAGAAAAGAAAGAGCCGAAAGTCAATATTGCTTGGGAATGCGACGGGGGTGAAGAATTGCCTACTTGTATAAGAAGAGCAATTACTCAAGGCAAATATGTATTATCTCAAAATGGAATCCAGCGTGGCGGATTCACCTATGATCAACTCAAAAAAGAAGGGTACATTTGCACTGAGGAAGAAAGTAAAACTCCGTGGCCACAAGATGATAAGCTGAAATTTACCGGAAGTAGGGCTATTTATAGAAATATATCCAAAGGTCCGGGATATTACTTGATAGG
>CAZUET010000172.1:0-1891 GCA_964619685.1 uncultured Christensenellaceae bacterium | reverse complement strand
GAGATCAGAGGACAGAGCTATGACTATTCATATTCTGTTGAAGATACCGATAATTGTACTAAAAAGTATGTTATTAAGGTAGAGGGCGACCTATATCTTGCTATGGAGCGTGAGGCTTATTATCAAACCAAGGGTAAATATTCTATTCCAGGTTTCCGTAAGGGCAAGGCTACCATGCATGCGATCAAAAATTACTATGGCGAAAGCACCTTCCTCGAGGCAACTGTTGACTACGCTATAGATTCCATCTATCGTTTAATGTATAAACCTGTTTTATTGAAGAATAATATGGCAGCATCTCCCGATGTAGAAGTTAGAAGTATATCGGACGGTGTAATCGAATATGCATATATTATTACCGTATTCCCCGAGGTTGGAGAGATCAACTATAAGGGATTAGAAATTCATTGCTATAATGAAGATAAGTATATCAGTGACCTTGCTGATAAAAAGTTAGAAGAAGCTCGTGAAAAAGTCGGAAGTTGGGAGTTCGTTGAGGATCGCCCCCTTCAAGACGGTGATACAGCTAATATTAACTACTGCGGTAAACTTGATGGTGTTGCTTTTGAGGGCGGTACAGCTGACGAGCAAGATCTTGTTATCGGATCTAACACATTTGTTCCCGGCTTTGAATCTCAGCTTATTGGTATGAATATCGGTGAGACAAAGGATATTGATATTACATTCCCTGAGAATTATCATGCTGATCTTGCAGGTAAGGCTGTTGTATTTACTGTTACACTTAATTCTATCAAGAATAAGGTTTTACCTGAGCTCAATGACGAGTTTGCTAAGGATGTAAGCGAGTTTGATACACTCGATGCTTTAATCGCAAGCTATAAGGAAGAAGCTCAAAAGGACGGTCATAATCAAGTAGTTAATCTTAACAATAACGCTGTTGTTGATGCAGTTCTTCAAGGTGTAGAATATGATGTTCCTGCTAAGACATTACAAGAAGCAGCAGAGGATCAATTAGAAGGATTTGAGAAACAACTTTCTCAAGCAGGATTGAACTTTGATCAATATGCTAAGTATACCGGATTGACGAAGGAATCATTTATTGCTGATGCTAAGAAATCTGCAGCTGAAAGAGAAAAGAGAAATATGGTTTTATCTGCTATTATCGAAAGAGAAGAGATAAAGCTTGAAGAAGCAGATGTTGAAGGTGCAGTTGCCGATAATGCAGCTAAAGCAGGTAAGTCTGTAGATGAATATAAGAAAGAAATGAAGTCGGATGAATATGATTATATTATTAACCATGTGTTATCCGATAAGCTCATTGCTCGCTTGCTTGAGTTAAACACTATCGTTTACGATAAATAATATAAAAAACAATTATTAGACAAAATTCTATTTTGACATTCAATCTTTTTTGCGATAAACGGTAGAATTGCGTTTATAATTATTATAGGAGGAATTTATGAATAAGAAACATTCGGATGAGATGATAAGGATTGTTCCTAATGTAAGAGGCGGAAACGGTGAATTTGCCGGAGATATTATGTCAAGACTTCTTGACGATCGTATAATCTTCCTATCTGGCGAAATTGATACTGCGACAGCGGAGTTAGTAGTTGCTCAATTATTATATCTTGAGAGTAATGACTCCACTAAAGATATTTGTCTATATATAAACAGTCCGGGAGGATCTGTAACTGATGGCTTGGCTATTCACGATACCATGAAATATATCAAGTGTGACGTAGTTACAATTTGTATCGGTCAAGCTTGTTCTATGGGTGCATTCCTTTTAGCATCAGGTACTAAAGGTAAGAGATATGCACTTAAAAATAGTGAAGTTATGATTCATCAGGTTTTATCGGGTTATAGCGGTCAAGCAACAGATCTTGAGATCCATACCCGTCATACTTTGAGATTAAAAGAAAAGATG
>CAZUET010000171.1:0-1940 GCA_964619685.1 uncultured Christensenellaceae bacterium | reverse complement strand
TATTGATGGTTTTTCAATCAAAAACATCACTGAAACGACATACCGTTGTATAAATTAATTCACTATATTTTTATTTGATTGCTTCGAGTTGCTTAGCTCTAAGTATTTCAATACCCTCTTCAGCTAAGCTCATTAATGTAGTAAGCTCTTCTTTGGTAAACGCTCTTCCCTCGCCCGTACCCTGAACCTCTACAAACTTACCCTCATCGTTCATAACTATGTTCATGTCGACATCTGCCTTCGAGTCTTCTATATAACAAAGGTCAAGCATCGGCTCGTTATTGACAATACCTACCGATACTGCGGTTATTTGATGAGCAATCGGGTTTTCGGTAATCAGCCCCTTTTCAAGCCACTTTTTAATACCGAGCTGTAATGCAATCCAACCGCCGGTAATAGATGCGGTGCGTGTACCACCGTCAGCTTGCAAAACATCACAGTCTATCCATATCGTCTTTTCGCCTAATTTCTTATAATCGACCGATTCTCTAAGACTTCTTCCTATCAATCTCTTAATTTCGGTAGCTCTTCCGTCGGGCTTAATCGTATCTCTCTTTTTTCTTGACAAGGTGGAAGATGGAAGCATTGCATATTCTGCAGTCAACCAGCCCTCTCCTGTTCCTACCAAGAAAGGCATTGTTTGATTATCGAGCATTGCTGTACATAATACTGCAGTTTTACCCCATTTAATCAAGCATGATCCACCGGTGGTTTCGGTGAAATTTGGAATTATCTCTATGTTTCTCAATTCGTTAAGTTGTCTTCCGTCAAATCTCATTATAGTTACCGCCTTTTTAGTTATTTATGTATTTATCTATCAAAATAGCCTCGACTATTTCGTTTATTACTCCTTTAAACGCTAAATCTAAGTCAACCGATAACTCCTTCACCCTCGAATCGGTAAAGGTGTTATTAGTCTTATTGAATACCCTTTGATTTTGTCTAACTCGACGCATAAGCTCAATCTGTTGTTCTTCCTCACGCTTGCGTAGATATCCATTGGACATATCTGTCAACGCTTCGGCAAGCTTTTTGAATGCTCGCTCCTTATTTTTTAGTTGAGATCTCTCGTCCTGACATGTTACGACAACTCCACTCGGCAGGTGCGTCAATCTAACAGCAGTTTCGACCTTATTGATATTTTGTCCGCCTTTACCGTGTGCAAGATAAATATCTACCCGAACATCGTCGGGATCAACCTTTACTGTGTCCGATGTAAAGATCTCAAAAACCTTGACCTCTACGGTCTGTGGCTTAGTATCGTATAGCTTATGAACACATGTAGCACTATCAAAGTACATCAATGCATTTTTTCCATTTACATATATCGTAAGCCCGTCTCTTGATACAGTCAATCCGCATCGTTCTGCATATAGGACATACATTTTTACAAGCTTATCGGCAAAAATTCCGTCATTTCCTAACGGTTTAAGCTCGATACGCAATTTTTGAGTTTCACCACCCTCGGGCAAGAGTAGCGATAATAGCTTGAGTATACTCTTATGTTCCTCTTGTCTAAGTTCGTCAATCATCTCGGCATATACCACCCTTTCATCGCTATCTGCATTTATCATCAGCGAAGCGATATGCGTTTCTTGGTCATACGCCTTAACTAAGCTATTCCTCGAAGAGCATATACCGTCAAGTCGTTCTCTCCTTTTTGATAGCTCCTTAGTTTCTCGTATATCGGCAAGCACCTCGGGAGAGTGCAATCTATATTCTATTTCCTTTAATTCTTCGGCAAAGCCTACTGTCTTATTTATCAATAGCTCTATATTCTTCATCTTGTTTATTATAACACGACATTCACGACTTGTCTATAAGCAATTTTTATTTTTTATTAAACAACTTAAATATTTTCATTATCCTGTGAAATGTTGGTAAAAATTGCTACAATTATGCGGTTTTTAATATATTTTTATAATTATTTGTTGTATAAT
>CAZUET010000170.1:0-1951 GCA_964619685.1 uncultured Christensenellaceae bacterium | reverse complement strand
ATTTATGGCTACTTATTTTACCGAAAGGGATCAAGAAAATCTAAATAAACTGAGAGTATTAAGAGATCAATTACCGGAATTTTGTGATCAATTCTTTGTTGGTATCTCCAATATTACCTCTCCCCTAACACGACTAAATTATGCTCGTGATTTTCTTGTTTTCTTTAGATACCTTACTACAGAGGTTAGGCAGTTTTCTAATATTGAAATAATTGATTTCTCTATCGAAGACTTGAATAATGTTAAACAAGATCATATAGAGAATTTTCTTGATCACATTTCATTATATGTTTCCCCTGATAATGTAACAAGAGCAAATTCCGAGGACGGTAAGACAAGAAAGCTTGCATCTCTTCGTCATTTATTTGCTTATTTATACAATAAGAATAAAATCAGCGAAAATGTTACTGCTAAAGTTGCTATGCCTAAAAAGCATAACAAAGAGATCGTAAGATTAGAGGGAGACGAGGTTCATGATTTTTTAGAGACCGTGGAAGAAGGTGTTGGCTTGTCCCCCCGAGAACGAAAATTTCATGACATTACAAAATTGAGAGATATAGCTATCTGCACTCTTTTGTTAGGTACAGGAATTCGTGTAAGCGAATGCGTTGGTTTGGATATTAAGGATGTTGATTTTGACAATCATTCCTTCGTTGTTACAAGAAAAGGTGGTAATAGAACTATTCTCTATTTACCGGATGAAGTATATGACGCTCTACTCGAATATCTCCCCTATCGACAAGGTGTAGAGACAGAGTCTAAGGCATTGTTTTTATCCCTTCAAAAGGATAGAATAGGTGTACGAGCTGTACAGAAGCTTGTTAAAAAATTTGCCGTAGCATCTACTCCGCTAAAAATAATTACTCCCCATAAGTTGCGTTCAACATTCGGCACTAATTTATATAGAGAAACAAAGGATATTTATGTTGTTGCATCGGTTTTAGGTCATAGCGATGTAAATACTACTAAAAAACACTATGCAGCTATCGATGAGGATATTAAGAAGGCTGCTGCAAAGGCTGTCAAGCTTCACCGAGATGATGAAGATGACACCGATAAATAAGGAGATTATTATGGATAATGTAAAACATTGCGTTATAGTCGAGGAAAATATTTGTGATAATTGCGGATTTTGTAATATGTGCGAATACGATAGCACAAAGGTCTGTGATAATTGTATGAAATGCTTAGGTTTTGATGATGCCGATTATGCCGGAATTATAATCGACAGCGTCGAAGAGTACAATTCATTCAGAAGTAAAATCAATAAAAATTAAATTAACTTGACATTTGGTCAATATGCTATTATTATAATTATATGAATAATGTTAAAGAAAAGGCATTTGAATATATTTCCGACCAATTAAGGATATTTATTATCAATAGATTGGCCCAATCGCCCTCATCATCTCAGCAGTTGGCGACTTCTTTTAGTATTCTTGTTGATGATCTCACGGTCACAGAAGGTTCTTTAGACCATATCTTAGATGCCTTAGTTAAAGCTCATATTGTTGAATTTGATGATGTTAATGGCGTTAGAATGTATTATTTGATGCGCTTTGATGGTGATAATATTTTTGAACTCGATTTAGAAATTGTCGAAAGACTTATTGTTGAAAATGATATCCCTTACTACGAGAATACCATTCCATCAAGTAATGACGATTTATATTTTGAATATATTGATAATAAAATCTGTATTCATATCAATCGCCCTATTGAGATTCCTGAAATGCCTATTCAAGATTCAGAGTTTGAAACTGAAAATGAAGTTACTAATGACGATTCGTCATCGGTTGATGCATCTTCGGACACTATCGAAACTATAAATATAGTTAAAGAAAATGGTGACGAAAGTGCTGAAAATGAAGATAAAAATAATCAGTTTGATGTAGTAGAAGCTACGGAAGAAAAATCTTCATTATCCAATGATAATAATGAAATCTTTGAA
>CAZUET010000169.1:0-2034 GCA_964619685.1 uncultured Christensenellaceae bacterium | reverse complement strand
ATATAGAAGAATTAATAATTAAATAGTTATTATTTCTATCGATTTACAAATGTATACTTTTTAGGAGGATTAATGACAATGAAAAAGAAAGTATTGATGCTTGTTGCATTATGTGTTATTGCTGCCATTATGATTGCAACGTGTTCAATGGTTGCATTTGCAGAAGATTCCGAAGTAGGAAGCGATCCTACATTCTCGCTTCGTGAGAATCCATTGTACGGTTGGGCTGATAGCAGTGTTTCGATCTCCACCATTTCACGCAATGATTTCCACGCTTGGTCAGGTGATATATTTGCTGAATTTGGCGGTATAGATTTCGCTTTTACTTATAGTAATGGAAGCTTCTTTATTTACTACAATATTGTTGACACAAGCTCACCTATTAACGATGCTATGTTCCAAATTCGTATTACCTTGGGGGAACAAACATTGTTCTTTAATTTGAAGTATAACGGAAATTCCATTACTGCATTAGAATATCAAGAACCCAACATTGGAGGTGCAACCAACCTTTTTGATACTGATGGTGCTGACAGCTACGTTATCAAGACCGATAAAGGTTGGGCTGGTGAAATACAGTTACCTATCACAACATTCAAAGCAACCATAACAGAGGGTCAAGATTACACTATCGAATATATCGTTACATATGTTAGATTTGATCTTGGAACTAAAGCATTTGGTAGCGGAACATTAGGAGAAGATGACAGTTACAGCCCGAATACTGCAGTCGGCGTAAATTATAATTTTACTGCAGATATCACAATGTCCACACTATTAACAGATAAAACAGAGGTATCTTACTACTATAATAATCCCGAAGATATTGCTATCAATCTCAGCGGTTTAGTTGGTGGTATTTCCGATATCACAGTTAGCGGAATTAGTGCAGAAAGCTATACTCTTAATGCAGGAGAGACTGACGGCACAGCTGTTCTTACTATTAAGAAAGAAGCACTTACCTCTCAAGAGGGTTATTCCATCGTTGTTACAGATACAAAGAATGTTATTGAGAAGAATAACAATGTATCAATTAAACTATCTGCAGTGCTTCCCGAGTTAAAGGCAGATAAAACAAAAGATTCATATACTTATAAATCAGCAGAAGATATTGTTATAGCTCTAAGCGGATTATCGGGAACGAGCGAAGATCTCACTGTTAGTGGCATCGACGCAAGCGGATATACCCTTGAAGCAGGTGAAGAAGCTCATACAGTAGTTCTTACCATTAAAAAAGAAGTTTTAACTTCCAAAGAAGGATTCTCTGTAATCGTAACAGATACTGCAAATGATATTGAAAGGAATAACAATGTTAAGATTGACATTTCTGTTAAGATTCCAGACAACTATGGCGAAGCTAAGCTTGCAGACGGAGAAGATCCCAGTAAGAACTCTGAAAAGGGTGATGTAAAGATCAAATTAGTTTTAGCAGGTGAACAAATCGTATCTCTTTCTTACAACAAGAAGGAACTCAAAGCAGGCGAAGACTATGTTTATGATGCAACCACAGGTATTTTGACAATCAAGGCATCTTATCTTGGAAATAGAACCATTAACAAGAGAACATTTGTACTTAAGACAGAAGATTCTCAAGTTACTTTTAATATTAAATATACTCCAGACAAGGCTGATGATTCTGCGGATCAACCTTCCAATACACCAACCAATCCCGATGGTCCTTCCGACAACATTGAGAATAACGGTGAAAAGGACAATACTTTAATGATCGTCCTCATCGTAGTTGGCGCTGTAGTTTTGATTGGTGGCGGTGTTACTGCATTTATCATTATTAAAAAGAAAAAGGCAAATAAATAGTAACTAAAAACAAGATTTTTAATTTATATATTGCGGAGACTCGATTTATCGGGTCTCCATTTTATTTACAACTACCTAAAAATGAAGAATGTTAATAATATATTTATCATTAAAATTAAAGGACATGTTTAGCACTAAACGGGTGGATTTTTTAGCTATTTTTTTTAGAAGCATATTGACATGACCTTTTTTATCTTGTAGAATAATATTGTGTTTAAT
>CAZUET010000168.1:0-2083 GCA_964619685.1 uncultured Christensenellaceae bacterium | reverse complement strand
ACCGTCAAGAATCATTTGGTCGCCGGTATAAGCGTGAACGGTGGTCATGATACCGCTCTGGATAGGAGCATAATCATTCAAGGCCTTAGCCATAGGAGCTAAGCAGTTTGTTGTACAAGATGCAGCGGAGATGATATTATCGTCAGCTGTCAAGATGTTGTGGTTAACATTGTAAACGATGGTGGGAAGATCGTTACCTGCAGGAGCAGAAATAACAACTTTCTTAGCACCGGCATTGATGTGAGCTTGAGCCTTAGCCTTAGATGTATAGAAACCTGTGCATTCCAAAACAACGTCAACTCTCAATTTCTTCCAAGGACAGTTGTTAGCATCTTTTTCAGCATAGATCTTTATAGTCTTGCCGTCAACGGTGATTGTACCTTCTTCGTCATTAGCTACTACATCGTGACCGTAGCTACCTTGAGCTGAATCGTATTTTAAAAGGTGAGCGAGCATTCTTGGACTTGTTAAGTCGTTGATAGCAACAACGGTGTAACCCTTAGCACCAAACATTTGTCTGAAAGCCAAACGACCGATTCTACCGAAACCGTTAATAGCAACTCTTACATTTTTAGCCATATTGTATAATCCTCCAATTTTAATGATTATTTTTTATTTTTGGACATTTGTCCGTTAGTATTCTATAACAATCGTGCGACGATTGCAAGTGTTTATTGAAAAATTTATTTATATTAATTATTCAGCCTTACCAGCACAACCTAAAACATCAACAAGTTTATGCTTAACTAACTCTTTGATGTTAGCTCTTGCGGGCTTCAAGTACTCTCTGGGGTCAAACTTATCGGGATGCTCATCGTAAAATTTACGAATGGTACCGGTCATAGCAAGACGCAAGTCAGAGTCGATATTGATCTTACAAACAGACATAGCTGCTGCCTTACGGAGTTGTTCCTCGGGTACACCTACTGCATCAGGCATTCTACCGCCGTGCTCGTTAATCATTTGTACATAATTTTGAGGAACGGATGAAGAACCGTGTAATACGATGGGGAATCCGGGAAGTTGCTTAGAAACTTCTTCCAAAATGTCGAATCTAAGGGGTGGCGGTACTAAAACGCCTTCCTCGTTACGAGTACATTGTTCAGGCTTAAACTTATATGCACCGTGAGAAGTACCGATTGCAATAGCAAGTGAGTCAACACCGGTTCTAGTAACGAAATCAACAACCTCTTCGGGTCTGGTGTAGGACTCTGCACCATGCTCAACTTGAACATCGTCTTCGATACCTGCTAATGTACCAAGTTCACCCTCGACTACTACGCCGTGTGCGTGTGCATATTCAACAACTCTCTTTGTGAGAGCAACATTCTCTTCATAGGGTAGGCTGGATCCGTCGATCATGACAGATGTGAAACCGCCGTCAATACAAGCCTTACAGGTCTCAAAATCGGGACCGTGGTCAAGGTGTAAAGCGATGGGGATATCGGGGCATTCGATAACAGCTGCTTCAACTAATTTTACCAAATAGGTGTGATTAGCATAAGCTCTTGCACCCTTCGATACTTGAAGGATAACGGGAGCCTTTTCTTCTTTGCAGGCTTCTGTGATCGCTTGAACGATTTCCATATTGTTAACATTAAAAGCACCTATAGCGTAACCGCCTTCGTATGCCTTTTTAAACATTTCAGTAGTTGTAACTAATGGCATAGTTATTACCTCCGTAATAAAAAATTCTCTACTAATAAGTTTATCACAACATTACCTAATTATCAAGAGTTTTTAGAAAAAATCCTTATTTTTATTAAAAACAAATGCCAAAAAGCCTATTTTTTAGGTATTTTTCAATATTTTGCTTGCATTTTCTTGAAATTTAAAAACTAACATCTCGGTTGTTTGTGCCTAATCAATAGACTTTTCGATATGCACTCGGTAAAAATACAAAATCACTTTAATGTATTACTACGAGCCAACTTTTTGCTGTAACAGATAATGATATGTCAACTTTATTGACTCGATATGTTCTATCTTTACTCAAACTCGATATATTGTCGCTACGCTCCAATTCAAAATACAAAAGAATCAATCGTTGACTATATGGAAAAAATGATATATAATTCTATAT
>CAZUET010000167.1:0-2123 GCA_964619685.1 uncultured Christensenellaceae bacterium | reverse complement strand
TGATTATATTACTCTATAACTATATATTAACTATAAACAAGATATTGTAAAGCTTTGGTCTAAATAATGCTTATCTCGGTCTATTACTAACCTCGATAACACCACCGCCTAAGCATATCTCATCCAAATAGCATACTGCATACTGCCCAACGGCAACGCCTCTAACGGGCTCGTCAAACAAAATCGTAGCGTTTTCACCGTCATGCATCAATGTTGCCGAAAACAAAGGTTGTCTATGTCTAATTCTACACATGACCTTGGTTACTTGAGGCGGAACAATGGATATAAAATTAAAATTTTCAACAATTACAGCGGTAGAATACAGCTCCTTGCACTCGCCTTGATTAACATACAAAATATTATTCTTGACGTCTTTATCGACTACAAACCATGGCTCGTGGTTACCGCCACCGCCTATACCTAAGCCGTGTCTTTGTCCGATAGTATAATAAAATACACCGTGATGCTTACCAACAGTTTTACCGCTTAAATCCTTAATAGGTCCGTCTTTCATCGGGATATACTCGGATAAAAATTTTCTAAAATTCCTTTCTCCTATAAAGCAAATGCCTGTACTATCCTTTTTGGTTGCCGTCACCAGTCCTTTTTGCTCTGCAAGCTTACGAACCTCAGACTTATCGGTAATATCAGACAACGGAAACAGTACATTAGACAACTGCTTACTCGTGAGCTGATTCAAAAAATATGTTTGGTCCTTATTAGCATCCGCAGATTGCAGTAAATGATGAATATCGCCATCATGTCTTACACCGGCATAATGCCCGGTCGCTATAAAATCAGCATCAAATTGATTGGCGTATTCTGCAAATGCATCGAACTTGATGACTTTATTACATAAAACATCGGGATTGGGTGTACGCCCCTTTGAGTATTCGTCGATAAACAGCTTAAATACCTTATCATAATATTCCTTACTAAAATCAACGACATAATAGGGTATGTCAAGCGCTTCACTAACACGCCTTACATCACGAAAATCATCTTCCGCCGTGCATTCGCCATTTGGATCGGTCTCGTTCCAATTTTTCATAAACAAGCCGATTACATCATAGCCTTGCTCTTTCAATATCATTGCCGCAACGGACGAATCCACTCCGCCTGATAATCCTACTACTACTCTACTCATTAAATACTCCTGTCGATATGTATCTATCACCCGAATCGGGCAATATGATAACAAATACTCCTTTCTTAATCTGCGTAAGCTTTTTTACAGCTGTCAAGGCAGCTCCGCTCGATAGTCCGCAGAATAAATTATATTTTCTTTTAAGCTCCGCCGTATTCTTAAACGATTCATCGTCGCTTGCCGATAGAATTCCGTCTAAAAGGCTAATCTTAACTATCGATGGCACAAAATTTGCACCTATCCCCTGTATTTTATGCATATGAGGCTCGTCACCCGATAACACCCTACTATTTTCAGGCTCTACCGCATAAACACTAACATTAAGTCGATTTTCACTAAAAAACTCTTTTAGTCCCATTGCAGTTCCGCCCGTACCTAACGGCGAAATAATGTCGGTAACGGTGGGTAAATCACGATATATCTCGGGCGCTGTCGTAAGTTTATGAATCTCCTTATTATAAGGATTATCAAATTGACTCGGCATATATGCCCTACGCTCCTTTGCAAGCTTCTTTGCTTCGTCTATCGCACCTTGCATTCCAAGTCTTGGATCGGTAAGCACTACCTCTGCTCCATACTTTTTGAGTATGTCTATACGCTCTTTACTCATATTAGACGGCATGGTTAATATCACTTTGAAGCCTATCTCCCTACCTACATATGCCAAACCTATACCCATATTACCACTTGTCGGCTCAACTATTGCATCACCCTTACGAATTATTCCTGCCTCGTACGCACGCAAAAGCATATTGAAAGCAGCCCTATCCTTTATAGAGCCTGTCGGATTTACGCTCTCCAACTTACCATAAACAGGACTTCCGTTAAACTCGTCGATATATACAAGCGGTGTACCGCCTATCTTAGCAGTTATCAATTCAAAACCGTTCATTTTTATTACCTTCCTTATTAAGAATATTCGGTAAGCATAACCGTTTATCGAATGATACTTTATATATTATATCATATATTTATT
>CAZUET010000166.1:0-2170 GCA_964619685.1 uncultured Christensenellaceae bacterium | reverse complement strand
CCCCTTTATGTAAAGAAAAAAGGTCTGACACGTAACGTATCAAACCTATGCTTTTAAATGGTGCGCCATCGGGGACTCGAACCCAGGACCCGCTGATTAAGAGTCAGCTGCTCTACCAACTGAGCTAATGGCGCAAATTAAGTTTTTGGAGCGGGAGACGGGATTCGGACCCGCGATATCTGCCTTGGCAAGGCAGCGCTCTACCACTGAGCCACTCCCGCAACTCAACAAGGTGTATTATAAAACAATCGAAATAATTTGTCAACGCTTTTTATATATTTTTTCAAAAAAATGACAAAATTTTATTTTTTATCATTACGATTAGAAATAATGTTAAATTTGTTTTCGAATAAGGCTTGAATTTTGATTAGATATTTATCCCAGACTTTATTAAAATAAGTTTTTCAGTATAACAGAACTGAAAAATCTTATATTTCGAGTCGTGTTTTTGAATGAGGATGCTGTCCGCAAGATACCAAACGACTGTGCCACTACCGTCCAAGATACTGAAAGGCTATGGATTTCACTGCTTTGCAGTTCGACTACGCTTACGCTCCACTCAGTATGACAGCGGACGAATATATAAAATGACGAGACATGTGACATTTTCTATAGTTGGCTTTTGCTACTTTTTTGTTTTAAATAACTTTGCTAAGCCACCTTCCGATGTTTCTCGATATTCCTTACGGATATCTTTTCCGGTTTGATACATTGTATGTATAACCGTATCGAAGCTAATCTTACGTGTATTGGTCAAAAATCTTGCCAAAGAAACTGCATTCAATGCACGCATTGCAGCAACGGCATTGCGTTCTATACACGGTATTTGTACAAGTCCGTTTATTGGATCACATGTTAATCCTAAATGGTGTTCCATTGCAATTTCCGAAGCATACTCTATTTGATCAAGGCTCATATGGTACATTTCCGCTACCGCTGCAGCCGCCATACTACAAGCCGATCCGATTTCAGCTTGACAACCGCATTCCGCACCTGATATCGATGCATTTGTTTTGATAAGGTTGCCAATTATTCCGGCTGTAGCAAGTGCTTCAAGAACGGCTCTTTCGCTTAGGTTTTTTCTTTCGCTTACATACCTAAGACACGCAGGCAATACACCAGATGCTCCGCATGTCGGAGCGGTCACTATCATATTTCCAGATGCATTTTCTTCGCTTACAGCAAAAGCATAGGAGCATATAATCCTATCCTCACGAGTTTCCGAATTCTCTTCGGAGTCGGTGCCGTTATATAATATCTTCGCTTTTCGCTTGGTTTCTAACCCACCGGGTAATACACCATCAGCAATAAGTCCGCTATCAATAGAATTTCGCATGCATGCCCAAACCTCAGCTAAATAATCCCAGATACCCTCTCCTTCAAATTTTTCGACATATTGGGGTATTGTCAAGTTATTCTGTTCGCAGTAGGCTCTAATCGTTTCAAAGCTATTCTCTCTATATACATTATCGGATTCATAAGACGGCATTCCTTCGATTTTAATTGCACCGCCACCAATACTGTATACTCGCCAAGAACCAACTTCGATACCGTCCTTAACTGCAATAATATCCAATGTATTAGGATGTGGCAAGTCAACAGTATCGTAATCCCATATAATATCGATAGGTTTATTGACTGATTTTTTAATGACGCTATCTGTACAATGTCCCTCGCCGGTCAACGCAAGCGAACCGTGTAATGTTACAACGTATTTATCAGCATAATCAAATTCTTTGTCAAACAATTTGATTGCTTTTTCAGGTCCCATTGTGTGCGAACTTGACGGTCCGTAACCTATTTTATAGAGTTCTTTAATGCTTTTCATAATAGCTCCTTATATGTTTCTCTCGCCTACTAATATTATGAAGCATTTATAAGGTCATGTCAATGTTTATTTGAATATTAAATTAATATTGTTTCAACAAAAATGCCATGTAAAGCGGAATTATCAGCATATTATCCATTATTCTTCCAATATTATAATTACCAAGTTTAATAGCACCACCGACATGATATTTTTCGGGATGAGACAATATAGTTTTCGCACTTGTTGTGTTACCTGTCAAAGACTTAAACTCTACTAATGTTTCGACGCCATTATATCTTATTTCTCCCTACAATGCAACATTCTATTATTTGACAAAAATCCTTTTATATGATATTATAT
>CAZUET010000165.1:0-2250 GCA_964619685.1 uncultured Christensenellaceae bacterium | reverse complement strand
GCAAAAATTTAGCGTGAATAAGTATAAAAAAAGTATGCTTATTAGGCATACTTTTTTTACAAACAGATGAAAACTAACTATATTAACTACACTGAAAACAAGTCAGTATTATGCATCCATATATGAATTATAATGATTATTCAGCTGTTTCTCCGTTGATTTGGGCGATTAGTTTAGCCTTAACATCCTTTAGGTCTTTTTCTGCTTTTTGAATATCACTCTTATGTGCTTCCTCAAATGCTGTAAAGTATTCATCCTTCTTTGCATTCAAGTCATCCTCAAGCTTTTGTGCATTTTCTTGGAGTGCTGCTGTTATATCATCACTTGAGAAATGCTCCTGTTCCCACTCAACCAATGTATTCTCGAGAGTTTTTGCAGAATTGATTAATGAAACTAATTGGTTATTGATAGCTGTACCGGCATCTTCATATGCTTGGAGCATCTTATTATAATTTTCTTCGCTCAATTGTAGAGTTATCGAAGCACTTGCATAGGTTTCGCCGTTAACATCAAGGCTTGCTACAAATGTCTTTTGCTTCAATAATTCAGCCTTAGCGTTTCTCAAGTCAACTAAACTCTTTTGATATTCAGATTCCGGACTAACGAGTAAATTATAACGCATTTCATCAACCTTATCGATTGCTGTCGAATAAGCATTCAGCATTGTTTCAAAAGCTATATGCGAGATTTGATAGGTTGCATTGATACCCTTTATGATATTTCCTGTCAATTCACGCTCTACAATATTAATCTCGTGCTCCTTAGCAATGAAATATGCTTCACGGAGATCTTCGCTTAGAAGCTCAGCTGTTTCAACTCTTCCTAATGCGATGACTTTGAGAAGTTGTTCTTCGCTCATTTGAGCAATCTCTTCTTCGCTATAAATGGAATTATGCTTAGCTAAGTCTTTAAGTGCATCTATCTTAAGTGCTTCTACCTTTTCAACTTGTCCTTTAATTCCGCTATCCTTAAAGAAGTTATTTACCTTTTCTTCAGCTTTTTTAGCCATGTTCTCAGCATACTTGGTATCACCCGAAACACTAATCTTAACATTATTTGCATCAGCTTCGACATTGCCCTTTACTATGTAACCGGTATCTGTTGCCAATGAAACTACTAATTCTACAGCCTCTTCAGATGTTTTACCGACAAATGCTTCGCCTGCAAGAATTATGCTACCGTCATCGTTAAGAGCGGTGGCGGATATTACCTTGTTATCTGCATCAACCATAAATTCGATGCTTGGATTGATGTCTACCGTCATTCTTGTCGTTTCGGGGTTCTTACCACCACCAAGCGAATCACAACCTACTACGGTCAAACAACAACCTACTACAAGAATTACCACAAGCAGTAAAGAAATTATTTTTTTGTTCATAGTCATTCTCCTTATAAAAATTTCCTATATAATTATTTTAGAACTGACCCATTTTTTGGGATAAATTCCTAAATACATTATAGCATAGTTTTTTGGAAATATAAACACTTTACAAAATAATTAACAAAGATTATGTTTTACTAATATCTGTTAATCGAAATTTATAATCTATTAATTGAATTCAAACAAAATTCGTGAAAATGTTTAAAATGGTGCGAAACTTAATATGCGTCGGTTCTTCCTAAGATGTAATTTATAGTAATATTGAAATAATCTGCAATTGTTATTATATGGTCGGCATTTGGTATAGTTTTCCCATTTACCCAATAATAGTTCTTAGTTGGTTTATTAAACGCAATTTTTTTATTTTTAATATGTTTGTTATAGATTCGGGCGATCGGTGACCGCCCGAAATTTATAATTGTACAGTAAGGGGTTTAGTACTTGCTGTTTTTATTTGAATAGCCGTCCGCAAGATATTACAAACAGACTACTATCGTCCGCAAGATACCAAATTGTTATACAATTTGATTTTCGCTACGCTCAAATTTCGACTAACGCTCAGTATGACGGCGGACGAGATTCCTATCGGTCGTTGTTCAATAGGTATTTCGTTACCGTCCAATATACTGCATGACTGTGTCTTGTACTGCTTTACAGTTTGACCATGCTTACGCAACGCTTGGGTATGACGGCGGACGAGAATGTATGCTTATAATGACCGAATGGAGGTTACCGCACAAAGTAGCTTTTTATTAAATCACTTTCTTGTATAGATTGTCGTCTGATTGGCTATTCGTTACCCGTTAGGGCAATGCATTAGAATTGAAATTTTACTCCTATTTCGTTTATATATTCCCTATTTATTGAAT
>CAZUET010000164.1:0-2288 GCA_964619685.1 uncultured Christensenellaceae bacterium | reverse complement strand
TAGAAAAAGAGGTACCTTCCCTTGTTTGGAAAAATACCTCTTTTATTTACTTATTTATTGCAATGCTCGCAACACTTACTCATCATAATTAATAATGCCCATTCGGTAAGTCTATTATCAACACATTTCGTAAGAAATGCGTAGCGAGCATATTCCGCAGATTATCTCTTAGAGAATTGCGGTGCTTTACGAGCTTTCTTCAAGCCGTACTTCTTTCTTTCCTTCATACGAGGATCTCTGGTAAGGAATCCCTTAGCCTTTAATGCTGACTTAGTTTCAGGCTCAGCCAAAACTAATGCACGAGAGATACCATGACGGATAGCACCTGCTTGACCTGTATAACCGCCACCTGTGATGTTTACATAAACATCATATTTAGCAGTTGTACCTGTGAGCTCTAACGGTTGACGAACGATAGATTTAACGATTTCCAATCCGCCGAAATACTCGTCAATAGTGCGCTTATTGATGATGATATTACCATTTCCTTCGGGAACAAGACGAACTCTTGCGATAGCATGTTTTCTACGACCGGTTCCCCAATATTGTGTATTTTTAACTTTCTTAGTTGCCATAATTCACCTCATTAGAATTTAAGAACTTCGGGCTGTTGTGCTTGATGCTCATGCTCTGAACCGGCATAGATCTTACACTTCTTAAACATTTTTCTACCAAGAGCATTCTTAGGAAGCATACCCTTAATAGCTTGAGCTACCATAAACTCGGGTTTCTTAGCATAAACGTCTTTAGCTTTCTCTTCTTTTAAGCCACCGATGTAACCTGTGTGGTGTCTATACATCTTTTGCTCAAGTTTCTTACCGGTTAAAACAACCTTACTGCAGTTAATAATAATAACGTAATCGCCGGTGTCAACATTAGGTGTAAAGGTGGGCTTATTCTTACCACGAAGCACTGATGCAACTTGGCTTGCCAAACGACCTAAAACCATACCTTCAGCGTCAACTACATACCATTTTCTTTCAACGGTAGCCGGTTTTGCCATATATGTTTTCATTTTAAATCCTCCAATAATTTTTGCTTTAATTAAAGGCTTAATGGATAACTCGCCTTTCTCGGTAATTCCGCAAGGGGCTAATTCGCATAAATTACGAGTTTATTAATGCACATAATATTTTAATCAAGGTTACCAAAACTGTCAAGCATATTTGGGCTCTTTTTTAAACTTTTTTGTCTAAAACCCAATTAAAAATTATTTTCCACTCATTTAACAGCATTTCCAATGAAAATCTCGCATTTGCCGGACTCGTAGAGGGCAATAATGTGGCCATTTCTTCAAGCTCAGGGTGATATTTAATGAGATATTTGTATGATGCATTACCATTACAGAATATCCTTTTTACACCTGTATCGGCTATAAGTGTTGGAATATCGGACGGAATTTCCGCCCTTATTTTTGCATCCGAGCTACCCTCAATATCGCACTCTTCGATTGCATCGTACAAAGCAATCTTGTTTTTCAGCAGAACCTCTGCTTTCTCATTCGATGACAACGCTTTTAGATCAATACCCAAAAGATTAGATAGCACTTTCCAAAATCTATTTTGCGGGTGCATATAATAAAATTCCGCCTCTATCGACTTCACACTCGGTACACTGCCTAATATCAGCACCTTTGAATTACTATCGATCACTGGCGGAAATATGTGTTTACAATGTCTAACAGTCATACTAATATGAGGTCTTATCGCTCATGTCCATATATTCACGGAACAACTCCAAGCACTCGTCATGGTCAAGCTGAACGATCTTATCCGTCATTTTCTCTGTCGAAATGGATAAATTCTTATAAAACACCTCATCTCTAAATCCTATCATATCATTTTCGGCTATAGTGCAACCGTAAAATATTTTGTCGATATTTGCCCACAAAATAGCACCTAAACACATTGGACACGGCTCACCCGTCGTGTAAATCTCAGAACCCGATAAATCAAAGGTATCTAACGATTTACATGCTGTACGGATAGCATCGACCTCTCCGTGACAGGTTGGATCCTTATATGCTACAACATGATTGTGTCCTCTACCGATTATCTTACCGTCCTTAACGATAACTGAACCAAAAGGACCGCCATGTCCCTGACGAATACCTGTACGAGCTTCCTCTATTGCAATTGACATATATTTATTCATACTATCTCCTAAAAACGATCTTTTGCACGCCGAGCATGAGTATTACCCATGCACGAATTATTTGATTATAATTTAAAGCAACTTCCGCCAATGAATTCACGAATTAACGAATTACACGGAATGATCGATTCATC
>CAZUET010000163.1:0-2309 GCA_964619685.1 uncultured Christensenellaceae bacterium | reverse complement strand
CCTGCATTCTTGAATTCACTATTATTTGCGGTAACGGTCATGGTAACCGATGTATTATCATATGCTGTATAGTTTGCACTAATACTGTCTATTTGATCCTTTCCATTATAGGTGTATGTGCCAATCGTCCATTTAACTGTTACAGAACGCTGACTTACAGTTATTGTACCATTAACTACCTTATCAAGCTCATAATTTGAGTTCGATATAGCAAGAGTACCGCTGATAGTATAACTACCGACAGAGCTACCCTTTGAATAAGGCGTTGAACCGCTAACTGTTCCAACTGTATCAGAACTATAGACATTCGACAATGATGCATTATGAATATTAGGTACATCATCACCATAGGAAATGGTGTAGTTCGGCATTGTTAAAGTTACCTTTCTCTTAACTACGCTAAGGGTACCGTTATTAACGGTTACATTATAGTTCGAGTTAGCGGTAAATGTTGCAGTGATCGTATATGTACCTACACCGGTTGTACCTTGTACATAAGTAATCTCGGTATCTCCGTTATTGAGTTTCAATTGAACATCGCTCAACGATTCGCCAGTTACCATTCCGGATATAGTCTTAGTAATACTATCAAGACTAAATGCATCACCATAGGTTACGCTACCGCTACCAATAGAAATAGTTACATCCTTAGCTTTAACCGTCAATTTATTATTATTAATGATTACGGCATAGTTGGGGTTAGCATTTTTAAGGGTTGCGGTAATCGGGTAACCGTCTGTATTAACAACGCTACCGTTTGAATATGTACAGCTAACGGTGATATCTCCTACCGATTCGCCGTTTAGATTTCCGCTTACTGTATAACTGTATTCGGGAATCGCTTCACCGTATGTAACAGATTTAGGGTCGATATTAATGTTTACCTCTTTAGGTTTGATTTTTACGGACTCGTGATATGTTACAGTGGATTCATTGAAAATATAGTTACCGTCCGCTGTACCTGTTATAGTGGTCTTCAATGTATAGCTTCCTGCATTTTTAAATTCAACAGCTGATTCGGAGTTTTGATAGGAATTTACAGAAACATATTTAGTTTCATCTAAATATGTTTTATAGTATGCTACATTTTCTAATGTTATCGTATCAGCGTTATATATATAGCTACCAATAGCCCACTCAATATTAACTTCTTTTGCCTTAACAACAAGCTTATACTGATCTTCCGACTTGGTTTCATTTAACACTTCAATGTCATAGTTACCGTTTTCACTATAAGACACGGTAAAGACATAACTACCTACATTATCACCTTGCTTGTATTCAAAGGCACAAGTTACAGCTAAACTTTCCTTATCCTTATCAAGAACATTGCCGTATTCAATGTCGCCCTTATTAATTAAAGTTGCACTATCTCCATAAGTAACAGTTGCATTAGTAACAGCAACAGATCCCTGACGCTTAGTTACGGTAACCTTGATGTCGCCTGACTCGGTATTGTATACAAAGTTGTAGTTAGAATTACTTAATCCGCTTGCAGTAATAGTATAACTGCCCACATCACTTGTGGCTGTATGGGTAGACGAAACAGAAAGAGTACCGACCGTGTCACCGTCACAAATGTCGGAAGAATAATCTTCATAGGAATATCCGCCTATAGTGCTAAGCTCCTCACCATACGTCAATGATAACGCATTAACTATAATATTTACCGTCTTTTTATCGATTGTAACGATCTTTTGGGTGCTTAAGTTAAATGTATAGTTATCGGAATAAGAAACGGACAATGTATAAGTATCTGCATCCTTAAACTTGTTAACATCTCTATTCAAGTCGGACTTACCAAGATAAGATACTGTTAAATTTTGAACGTTACCATAGATATCAGTAAATGTTGCTTTTACTCCGTCTTTCTGATCGTAACCATTATATGTGTAATTATCTAATACACTCCAATTAACTTGATCGATATCCTTTTGACCAACGGCCACAATGCCACTAACAACCTGTTTTCCATCGACAACGGTGGAGTTGCTGATAGTATAGTTAGAACTGGTAAGAGTATAGGTTATTGGATATGAAGAATTTGCATTGTACCCCTTAGCATAATCGTATTCTAAAGTTCCGATGCTCAATAGATCATCGGTATAGAACAATTCGTCATCCGTTACTGCAATAATTCCGCTTATCTTATCTATAGTAGAAATATCGGGTTTATCATCACCATAAGTCAAGGATTGGTCGGTTATAGCCACTGCAATAGATGCAGGAGCAATGGTAAGCTTCTTGGTTCCTACACCGCTAACAGTGTAGTTAGTATCGGTGTTTTCGCTTGTTTCAAAAGTATAGGT
>CAZUET010000162.1:0-2397 GCA_964619685.1 uncultured Christensenellaceae bacterium | reverse complement strand
TTGGGATAGCATACAAAAAGCATATTCTCTCTCCTCATTCCATCGTATAGGGTGCTTTCCGCAAGTGTACAAAATAAAGCGTCGGACTTACATATAACGGTAGGATTACCGCCTATGCTTCGTATTAACGGTTCATTTAAAAGGTACGGAAGCGAAGTGTTGGAAAGTGCCGATACTGAACGACTCGTTAAAGAGATTTTAAATGCCGATCAATTTGCAAAGTTAAATAAGGTTGGAGAAGTTGACTGTTCTATATCGCTTGCCGGTAATAGATTCCGCGTGAATGCATTTTCTCAAAAGGGATGCTATGCCGCAGTTTTACGTACTATCAATAACCGAATAATGTCGTTTAGAGAATTAGGTTTGCCCGAGGCTGTCGAAAAGCTTTGTAATAAACAGCGTGGATTAATTCTTGTTACCGGTCCTACCGGTAGCGGTAAATCGACAACTCTTGCAAGCATGATTGATAAGATTAATAGAGAGCGAAGCGGTCATATAATTACTCTTGAGGATCCAATAGAATATTACCATGCTCACAACCGTTGTATCGTTAATCAGCGCGAACTTGGACAAGATACCATATCATTTGCCAATGCTTTAAGAGCCGCACTACGTCAAGATCCCGATGTTATACAAGTAGGAGAAATGCGTGACCTTGAAACTATTCAAACGGCACTTACAGCAGCAGAAACAGGTCATCTTGTGTTATCTACATTACATACCATAGGAGCGGCAGCAACCGTTGACCGTATCGTCGATGTTTTCCCCGCATATCAACAACAGCAGATAAGAACTCAGCTTGCCAATGTTTTACAAGGCGTTATATCTCAACAGCTTCTTGTTAAAGCAGACGGTACAGGTAGAGTTGCGGCACTCGAGATTATGTTACAGCACCCAGCTATCAATTCGTTAATTAGAGAAGGGAAGACACATCAAATGAATAATACAATTTCGACATCGGGTGCATTAGGTATGCAACTTATGGATGATTCTATCGCGAGCCTTTATAAATCGGGAAGGATAACCTACGAGGAGGGCTTAGCTCATTGTGTCGATATCGATATGTATAAACGGAAAGCAAAGGAGATATAAAAAATGAAAAGAGGTATTCTTATTCTTGCAATACTTATATTTGTACTTAGCGCAGTTTTCTGTACAGGCTGTACAGTTGTCGATAATTCAGTTTTGAGCGATGACGGCTTTTGGCGGTATGAAATTAACGAAGATAATACTATTTGTGTTACGGGTATCGTGGAAATGAGATCCGAAATAGTCATTCCTGAAGAGATTGACGGTTATGCAGTATCTGCTTTATCTGATAAGCTATTTGTGCTTATCGATGACGGCGTGGAAAACAAAAAGTTTGAAGGTGTCTATGCAGATAATAATGTGCTTACTTCTGTGACTATTAATGCTAAGATCAAAGAAATACCTAATATGTGTTTCTATATTTGTAAAAAATTGACTGTTGTCAATTTGCCGGATACATTGGAGCGTATTAATGACTTTGCATTCTATGGTTGTAATTCGCTTGAAAAGATCATATTACCCGAAAGCTGTAATTCGCTCGGTGCATATACATTCCGTGAATGCGGTAAGTTAAATGAAGTTGTCATTAAGAGCAACAATATTCCCGATATTGGTGATAAGTGCTTTTATATGGTTGATAATAAGGCAAGTGATGACGAACAATATTATATCATTCCCGAGCTAAACATCGTAGTTGACGACATAAATGCTTATAATATTGATAAATTGGAAGAATTAAGAAAGGATACCAGAAATAATTCATATAAGTATTGGAAAGAATATGTAAATGCCGATAAGGTCGTATCTATCGGCGTTAACGAATAGGAGAGTGCTTATGGCTAACGATATCGTAGAGCAATCGTCATCGAGAAAACTAAAAACATTCACCAAAAGCGAAAGAAACTGGTACTTAGTCGGTTTAGCAGGTCAGAATATCATTTATAATATCGTAAATGCATGTATAATGTACTATTTACAGTTTACTGTATTAGTTCCTGCAATGACCGTTAGTATTATTTTTACAGTTGCCCGTATTTTTGATGCATGTAATGACCCGATAATGGGAACTATAGTAGATAGAACGAGATCAAAATACGGTAAGTGTGTACCGTATCTAAGGATTATTCCTATTCCTATAATGATCATAACCATTCTGTGTTATGTTAGCTTCGGTTTCTATGGAGATGGAAGTAAAGCACTTGATACCGCTATTACTGCTTGGACTGCGTTTACCTATATACTTTGGGGAATGCTTTATACTGTAGGTGATATACCATTATGGGGTGTGACCTCATTAATGACAGAGGATGCAAAGGATAGAGAAAAGCTATTGACATTAGCAAGAGTTTTCTCAACCGTTGCAGGTGG
>CAZUET010000161.1:0-2439 GCA_964619685.1 uncultured Christensenellaceae bacterium | reverse complement strand
ATAAATACTTGCTTATTTTTAATAGTTATGCTAAAATAAAAATAGATATTTGGCTTGGAGCAATTGTTAAAGCCTTATCGATTAAAGATAAGAAAATGTTGCACAACCATGGTATTTATTAATATTGAAAGTTTTTTACTATAATTTCATAAATAACGCACAAAGGGACCTTGCTTTGCAGGTCTCTTTTGTTTTACCCTTGTTAGGGCGGTCGGTTCTAAAATAACAATTTCTATAATTTGAATTCCATATATCGCCAATATAGAGGGAGTTACTATCGTATTCAAATTCTGTTTATAATCGAAATAATACTACTTGCCGATATAATTGGTAGGTGAAATAATAATATTTATCTCTATTGACTCACATAATATCAATATGGTATAATGATAAAAAGTGCATTGAAATTAGTTTGCACTTAATAAGGAGTAAATTATGAATAATGATAATAATTCTTTTGAAAATGTTGATATTGAGACTGAAACTTCGGGTGGTGAAAGCCATGAAGAATTAACGGGAGAAAAATATGGGCGTGCAAGTAAGGGATTGTCGATTGCTTCATTGGTGATTTCGATAATAACCGTTATTGTTGCGATATTTGCAACCTACCTATGTATAGAATCAATTAGAATGAGTGCAAATCCTGATAACGATTTAGGCACAGGTGTAGGTGGTGCTTTGTCGGCTGTATTTATGATTGTGTTTTCACTTCCTTGTATAGGTGTATCTGTCATATCGTTAGGCTTAGGCATTGGTGCATTAGCTAATCATCCCAATAAAACGAGCAAAAAGATTGGTATTTCGGGTGTAGTTCTATCCGCAATATCCATTCTTACATGCGTTGCAATCCTTATAGCAAGGACAGCAATAAGCTAAAACATTGAAAAACAAAATTAAATCAAAAATGCACGGCAATCATCCGTGCATTTTTATATATTGTTTTGCTTTCTTAACGATTAGAACAGACCTGTAATTTTACCATTTTCATCTACATCTATGCCCTCGGCGGCGGGAATCTTTGGAAGTCCCGGCATGGTCATAATATCACCGGTGAGAACTACGATAAAGCCTGCACCTGCACTTACCTTGACATTTTTGACTGTTACAATAAAGTCGGTAGGTGCACCTAATAAATTAGGATTATCGGAAAAGCTGTACTGCGTTTTTGCGATACAAACTGGTAGATTACCGAAGCCCATTTTTGTCAATCGTGCAATTTCTTTTTTTGCCGACGGTGTAACAGTAATTCCGTTACCGCCATATATATGCTTAACCACGCTTTCTATTTTTTCGGTAATGCTAAGCTCGGATGAATAGCAGAATTCAAAATGATTTTCAAGCTCAACCAAGCGAATGACCTCATTCGCCAATTCAATTCCGCCCTTTCCGCCATCTGCCCAAACGGTAGACAATACAACATTGACACCTAATTCCTTACACTTTTCGATTATCAAATTAATTTCATTATCGGTATCGGTGGGGAACCTATTGACAGCAACGACAGAGGGGAGCTTATAAACATTTTTAATATTTGAAACATGCCTCAATAAATTAGGAATACCTTTTTCGAGAGTTTCGAGATTTTCGTTATCCAACTCCGTCTTTTTACTTCCGCCATGCATTTTGAGAGCTCTAACCGTGGCAACTATAACCACAGCATCAGGAGTCAATCCTGCTGTTCTGCACTTGATATCAAGGAATTTTTCAGCACCAAGATCTGCACCGAACCCAGCCTCGGTAACTACATAATCACCGAGTTTAAGTGCAAGCTTAGTTGCTATCACGCTGTTACAGCCATGTGCAATATTTGCAAACGGTCCGCCGTGTATCAAGGTTGGAGTGCCTTCCAAGGTTTGTACGAGATTGGGCTGTAATGCGTCCTTCAAAAGTGCAGTCATTGCACCCTGTGCCTTAAGATCTCCGGCAGTAACGGGTCTATCGTCATAGGTATATCCTACAATTATTCTTGCCAAACGCTCCTTTAAGTCAGTTATTGATGAACTTAGACAAAGGACAGCCATTATTTCGGATGCAACGGTTATATCGAAGCCGTCTTCTCTTGGAGAGCCATTAGCCTTACCACCCAATCCGTCTACTACAAAACGCAGTTGTCTATCGTTCATATCCACGCATCTTTTCCAAGTAATCTTTCGTGGGTCTATACCCAACGAATTCCCTTGATGAATGTGATTATCGAGCATTGCTGCCAAAAGATTGTTTGCTGCACCTATCGCATGGAAATCACCTGTAAAGTGAAGATTGATATCTTCCATTGGGATAACTTGAGCATATCCACCACCGGCAGCCCCTCCCTTTACTCCGAAAACAGGGCCAAGAGAAGGCTCTCTAAGCGCTACTACCACATTTTTACCAATGCGTTTTAATCCGTCTGCAATACCTATTGTTGTTGTTGTTTTACCTTCGCCTGCGGGCGTAGGC
>CAZUET010000160.1:0-2483 GCA_964619685.1 uncultured Christensenellaceae bacterium | reverse complement strand
CTTTTATATAATATAATCACTAAATCATTATTGAGGTAATCATGGCTAAATCATTTGAAAAATTATTATGTCTTGTTTGTAATTATAGCATTACTGCCGATAAAAAGGGTAATTACACTTGCCCTTGTTGTGGTATGTCATACAAGTCAAAAATTCTTAAGGATAAAAGATTTGCTTTAATTTCTGAAATGATAGATAATCGTATGAGTGGTGATTTTGATAGATCTGCCATTCTTTCATCACAGCTTAGTCAACTCAATAAAGATTATAGCGTTATAGCTAAGTGGAATAGTTATCTGTGTTCAGTTAAAGTTGTTCTTAATACTAACGGTTATTTTATTTCGGATAGAATGCCAAAAGGTACTAAACCGAATGTCGATAATCTGAGGTTTCAAGAGTTTTGCCAAGATGCTTTCAAAAACGATAGAGATTTTTGCGGATCTGCATCTGTTATCCAATTAAAGATCAAGGAATACTTTGATAATAAACCTGACGAGGTAGATTTTGCCAATCCTTCGATCGATATACTTCCTAATGAATCGGATTTTGAAATTAATAAAAATAACTCGGTTACTTTGTCGGATTCTATTTTTCCTGTTGAGAATGATGACGACGATATAATTGATGATGATGACGATTATGTTCTTGAAGAGATAAGTAATGATGGTTCGGTTGTTCAAGGAGTAACTGAAGATAATTCGTTAGTAATTGATGAAGAATCATTAAACGACGAGATAGTGATTGTTAAACAAATCGATTCCGAAGACAATATTTTAGAGGAAGTAGATAATGAACAAATAGAAGTATTTGACGATATTATAGATGTCAACGAATCAATGGATGAATCGTCAGCCGATCCATCCAATATAAGCGATACTCTTGATGCAGATAATATTGACATTTTAAATGCATCAAATGAAGCAGAGGTATTAGATGATTTAGATATTTCGACTGATAATACAATATCAAATGATGAACTCAATGTCGAGCTGATAGATGCCAACGAAATTGATGATATTAATATAACGAACAGCTTTGATAATTCCATTAGTAACGACGAACTCGATATAACGGAGTTCGATACCGAAGATACTAATGCCGATTCTACAGATCCTTTGATTGCAGCAAGAGAATTGATCGAGTCTGAAAAATTAGAAGATCGTAAAGCCGGTGTAGAACTTATAAAGTATCAAGCTAAACTTAGTGTAGCTGATGCTATGTTTCTATATGGTTACTGTTGGGAAAAGGGTATTTGCGTTGTTAAAAACTGTAAGAATGCACTTTCTTGGTATAAGAAAGCCTTAGCCTCGGGTATTCCATGTTCTGAAGATGTTTCGAGAATGGAAAAAGAAGTTATTGATAAGCTCACAAAACAACAGTCTTCACCTAAAGCTAAAAATAGTGCCAACCTTGATGAGGGAGTCAGATATTATAATCGTAAGGATTATGATAACGCCTTTGCTATTTTTAAGCGTGCAACCGAAGCAAAGAATAAAAATGCATACTTCTATTATGCAATTTGTCTTGAATACGGTTTAGGTTGTGAGATCTCTCCCCAAGAATCTTTCAAGTATTATTTACAGGCAGTAAAAGCAGGGGATGATAATGCTGTATACTATCTTGCTCAATGTTATCTAAGAGGATTTGGCTGTGAAGCGAATTCGTCTTTAGCTTATAAGTATTTTAAAAAATCTGCCGATAACGGGAATGCTAAAGCTGAATATCGAATAAGCCTATGCTATAAGCAGGGCATAGGCGTAGAAATCAATATGAGATCAGCTTTCAAATGGGCGTTATCCGCCGCTCGAAAGGGTGTGCTTGATGCCATAAATGATGTCGCATGGTATTATGTAAGCGGTACAGGTACAAAAAAAGATTATGATAACGCATTTAAATGGTTTAAGGAAGGATCATTATTAGGCGATGCAAATGCGATGTATAATCTTGCTATATGCTATGAGCAAGGCTTTGGCATTGATGCCGATATAGAAGAAGCACTTAAATGGTATCGCAAATCTTCGAGATTGGGTTCTATCGAATCAAAGAAAAGACTTAAACAGATTAAGAAGTAAACTTAAGTCGTATAGAAACCCAAGCTTACCAAAAGTCCGTTATTGACCTTTTTCATTTCATCATCACTAAGCTCGCCGATCTTATCTTTAAGGCGTTTTTTATCGAGTGTTCTTATTTGTTCAAGTAAAACTATTGAATCTACAGCAAGACCGTAATCACCGCCCGAAAGCTCGATATGGGTAGGAAGCTTGGCTTTAGTTTGCTTGCTTGTGATTGCCGCTGCAATAATGGTTGGCGAATATTTATTGCCGATATCGTTCTGCACGATTAGGACAGGGCGAATTCCGCCTTGCTCGCTTCCAACTACTGGGCTTAAGTCCGCATAATACATTTCACCTCTTTTTATCATAGCTTTTCTCCCTTGTGCTTATACTACAGTATATGAGAATTTTGACCGTTATGTATAAGAC
>CAZUET010000159.1:0-2604 GCA_964619685.1 uncultured Christensenellaceae bacterium | reverse complement strand
ATAGTAAATTTACCTATTTTTTTGTTATTTTTTGAGCAAAAGCCGTAAAATCGAACAATTTACATTAAATTTAATTTTTCGTAGACTTCTTGAATAATCTCGTCCGGAACAGATGCACCTGCGGTCATTCCTACACATTCGTCATCAAGCAAAGGTACATCGTTAGCGTTCTCTACAAAAATCGTATTTGAATTAACAGCTTTACATTCTTCATACAGCGTATTACAATTTGCACTCGTTTTATCGCCTATAACGATCATTCTATCAACATTACCTGCTATTTCTTTTCCTTCGTTTATTCTTTTTGAAACGCTTGGACAAAGTGTATCGAAAATCCTTACTCTTTCACCAAACAATCTAATAACAGTATTTTTATATTTATCTGCACTCTTTTTAGAAAGAGTTGTTTGAAATGCCAATAGAAACTTTTTCTCTTTATCTTGAGCAAGCCTTTCAAGTCTTTCTATTTCTACCGCATGAGTGGATAATACTTCCACTTGGGTTTTTACATAACTTACGGCATTTTTTATCTCGACATGATCGATATCACCCACTAACAAAACTACTTCAGTTGCATTTTCACAAATACTGAATAGCTTTTTAACAATAGGACATGTCGCATCCGCTACACTATCGGACTGTAAATCCGAATACATAGAAAAAGGAATTCCGTGCGCAGATACTATATAACAATCGTATCCCCTCTTCGGCTCATCCGAAAACGAAATTCCTTCACTCTTTAATTGTTCAATCACCCTTTTATTATGAATAAGACTGCCCAACACAAGTCGGGATCCTGTTCTTTTTTTGGTAGCTATTTCTATTGCTCTTTTGACCCCACCGCAAAAGCCTGCGGTATCTGCAACGGTGATCTTCATTATTATTTCTTCTTTTTATTTTCCACTATATCCTTAAGCTCAAGCTTTAAAGCCGACATTTTTTCATATAAATATGCAGTTGCTTTCTCTCTTGATTCGTGCGATGGCAATTCCTTAAACTCGCTAAGGTCAATCGCATCACCTACAAGCATATAATTCTTTCTAAATACTTTAAGCGGTCGATAATATACCACCGGAATTATAAGCGAATCGCTCTTCATTGCAAAGGATGCCGTTCCGCTTTGGAATGGTAGTAATTCGGTCTCACTCAATCTATTACGGGTTCCCTCCGGGAATATAATAAGCTGATTACCTTCACGCAAAACTCCGAGTATTTTCTTATATGCAGACATGTCGCTTTCGCCCCTTCTTATAGAGATAGCTCCGCATTTAGTTAAAAACCAAGCGGAAAACTTACTATCAAAAAGCTCCTCTTTAGCAACACAGCGACATTCGCCCCAAATAAATTTAGATGCCAAAACCACTGCGTCCATACTGGAAAAATGGTTGACGCATACGATCGATTTACCGTCAAAATACTTTTCCTTTCCATACACCTTTGTAGGGAAAATTATCTTGAAGGGCAAATATGTTACAACCTTTATAAAATTAAAAAAACTCATTTTTTACTCCATTACAAGTTTGCTAATAATATAATCGACAACCTCGTCTATACTCATATCCGTGCTGTCAATATAAATGCTATCCGCCGTTTGCGTTAGTGGCGAATTAGCACGATGCGAATCGTTAAAATCTCTATCCTCAACGTCCTTGAGTATTTTATCGAATTGTACATCCTGTCCTTTTTCAATCAACTCATCAAATCTGCGTTTTGCTCTAATGTGTGCAGATGCCGTCAAAAAGAATTTATTTTTAGAAAATGGTAATACCTTAGTGGTAATATCACGACCGTCGAGCACGATAGGATTAGCCTTAGCGATCTCTTGCTGAATGCTTACAAGTATTTCTCTCACAAAAGCAATTTTAGAAACATCGCTCGACGCTTTAGATATCCTATGCTCTCTTATAAAGGAGGTTACATCAGCGCCGTCAATATATACATATTGATTACCGTCTTGATAACGAACATCGATAGCGGTATTATGCATCATATCCACTACTTTATCTTCGTCGGTAGGGTCAATATTACAATTTAATGCCTTCCAAGCTATTGCACGATACATTGCACCGGTATCGAGATAATATATATTTAGCTTCTTTGCCAATCTTTTGGCTATGGTGCTTTTACCTGCACTACTCGGTCCGTCTATTGCGATATTTAACATAATTACTCCTTTGTAACTTTAGTTGTCGAGCCGTACATACCGGCTATGTATCCGGTGGAAAATGCCGTTTGGAGATTAAATCCTCCCGTAAAGCAATCCACATCTATAACCTCTCCTGCAAGATATAGTCCTTTTACCAATCTGCTTTCCATGGTTTTAGGATCTATCTCCTTTACCGAAACACCTCCCGAGGTCACGATAGCCTCTTCAATAGGATACAGCCCTTGTAGGTCAAAGGTCAAGTGTTTAACGGTAAACACTAATTTATTTCTTTCTTCTTTTGTTACAGAATTGACCTGCTTTTCACCGTCAATTCCGCTCTCTTGTAACACATAAGGTATCAGTGCCTTAGGCATTAATAAGGATAAAGTATTATATAATAATTAATTTTTATTATCAGCAAAATCTCTAAGTATCCTATCATTCAGTTTTTTTTCGTC
>CAZUET010000158.1:0-2614 GCA_964619685.1 uncultured Christensenellaceae bacterium | reverse complement strand
TCATATATAACGCAAAAAGGGACTTTGCTTTGCAGGTCCCTTTTTGTGTTAAATTCCATATTGTATGTGATAAACTTATTGTCATTATAATTCATCTATAATGTCCATATTTGTTTAGAGTTGCTTCTATCAGGTCGCAAATCTATTATACATAAGCGGAGTTATTTTTTAATACCATATCTACAAAAGCCTGTTATCGGAAGGCTGTGTACTAACTTCTTTCGAAAATTATCTATTGAGAACTACCACCTATGTTTTTTTTGTTTATAGCGATTATTGTGATAGTGTTGATTTGTTGAGTTAGAATGTTTTGCGGTTGTGTTGGGAGGTTGAGGGATGCACTTGTCGTAGAAACCGTCGAAATCGTCGCCGTCGCTACCAACTATTTTACCGTTAATGTTATACAGCAAATATTGTTTACTAGGATTCCTTTTACTTTTTTCACAGTTTCTTATAATTTTCTCTTCATCAATAAAAATAGATATGGCGGATGCTAAAAGCTTTTCTTCTTCGGTAAGTTCTTCGCCCCTATATTTGCGTTCTTTTAGTGCAGTAAAGAAGGAGTACGCTTCCTTATCCGATACAATCATAAAGTCGGCTAAGCTTATATGCAATAGCTGAAGCCTGGTGTATAGCGTAACGCAAAAATGGATATCTTTTTTGGATGGGGTTACTACCCCGTTTGGATGGTTATGGGCGACGACCGCAATGGTTGCCCTTGACTTGACTATTTCGGAGATGACACTGTTGACTGCTATATCTACACAGGTCGGACTGTTATTGGTGAACTTAAACTCCCTTCTTATCTTTTTATTTAAATCAAAGCATGTTACAATCAGGCTTTCTTCTACATCGTATCCGATCATGTTTTGGTAGTGATCAGATAGAGTTTTCAATGTGATATCCCGATTATCCTCTCTGCTTTGCAAATATACTTTAAAAATGCCTTTAAGCGAGCAAATAAGCAATGCGCTTTGCTCGTCCATTCCAGGTATCGCCATCAATGAGTCGAAGCTCGCATCTAACACGCAGTCGAATGTATGAAATGTGTCCATAACCGCATGTGCTAAAGCACTTATATCCTCAACCTTACTGTTTTGGCATAATAAGAACTCAATCATTTCGTGTGGAAAAGCAGAATCAAAATTGTTTCGCATCATTTCCTTCACTTTTTCTCGACGATTAGAGTCGACATTAGAGATTACATCTTGTTCATCCATATCGTTATATTCTCCTCGTCTTCTTTCTTGATACTTTCCCAACTTCTATTATTAAAAATAGGCGAATAATGTTGAGCCAGTTCTTTTTCGTTTTTTGATAAATTGTCATAAAGGGAAGGGTTTTTAATTTCTACAAATACGGAATGTATTCTATTTTTGCAAAATACACATCCGTCTAATATGTTCAAGCCAAAGACTTCGATCTTCTTATAAATGCTTAATAGAAATTCACGCATTCTGTTGATCGCATCCGTATAATTGTCTGAAATAAAGTAAAATGCAACATAGCGTGGATTTAATTCTGCGATCTTTTGAAAAAATGTATGATCATGCATCATTCTGCCGACTTCCTGTGAATACGGAATATTGAAAAAATCAATAAGCCTTTGGTCTTCGTCGTAACAAAATGTCCAAAATGTGCCTTTCTTTGGAATGATGATCTTAAATCTAAAAGATTCTTTCAGTTCTTTTAGAGTTTTTGCATAGTAAGTCTCCTTGCCGAATATTTCACAAATAAGATCCGGGAGTATTCCAAACAAGATTGCCTTATTTTCTGTTAGGTCGGTTGTGTTACATAAATCGTAAATATCCGTAGTGATCAAATTATTTATAGAGGTAAACCTATCTAATAGTTGTTCGGCAAGATTCCTATAATCTTTATGCGGGGCGTCAATATTTAAAAAGTATTCAATTAATTCAAGATCGGTTACATCATCAACAGTTTCATCCCGCACCCTTTCACGAACCTTATCCACATGCGCTTTGATTACCTCTTTATCGTAATCATTACGATTGTTTTTCGAATCCTTCATATTCTCCTCTGTTCATTTTATAAAAGTTTAGTGTAAGTTCTCCAACACTCATTATTAATTCGCCGATTAAACAGATGGATGTTGATATAGAACAAATTAAGTATAGCATAATATTATTAAAATATCAATACCAAAATAGAAGTTTTTAAAGTGATTATTTAATTTTATTGCCCAATGATAATAAATATGGAAAATTAAAACATAAAAAATAAAAAAACTATTGACAATAACACAATTTTATAAGATAATAGTAGTGCTTTATTTATAAGCGATCCCAATTTTGTGAAGGTGTAGCCCAGTTGGTTAGAGCGCCACGTTGACATCGTGGAGGTCATTGGTTCGAGTCCAATTATCTTCACCACAAGGAACCGCGGTCGAACCCGTGGTTCTTTTTTTGTTTGCATTAAAGGTGTTGCAGGGATCATTGTTAAAACAAAAAAAGCGGAAAGGAAAGTTTCACTTGACTGGCAAACAAAACCAAGATGTAATGGAAAATTCGTTAAGAAACAATAATCACTACTGTAAACTCGACGAGCAAGCAGTCTTACTGTAATCAAAATTGCTAAAAACACAATAAACACG
>CAZUET010000157.1:0-2634 GCA_964619685.1 uncultured Christensenellaceae bacterium | reverse complement strand
ATATAGGAGTAAATCAATGTTTGAAAGAGCAATCGAAGCTATAAAGAAATACGACAGAATTATTATCCATCGCCATAGATATCCTGACGGCGATGCTATTGGTAGTCAAGTAGGTTTAAAAAACCTTATTAAAGATAACTTTTCCCATAAAGAAGTCTATGTAGTTGGTGACGAAAACACACGCCTTCCCTTTATGAAGGATTGTATAATGGATGAGATACCCGACGAATATTACAACGGTGCATTAGCATTCATTCTCGACTGCGGTAGTTCAAATCTTATCTGTGACGAAAGATATAAAAAAGCCGAGCTTACTATCAGATTGGATCACCACCTTTACTGTGAAGATATAGCCGATATCGACTATGTCGAAAGTACATTTGAAAGCTGCTGCGGTATGGTTGCATTACTTTCTAAGGAAGCAGGTTTCACGCTCTCCTCTCTTGCCGCCGAATCTATTTATACAGGTATGATTACCGATTCGGGAAGATTCATGTTCGATTCAACAAGTGCGAGAACATTTGAGCTTGCTTCATACCTTATTAGTGCTAAATTCGATGTAAATGAGTTGTATTACAATCTCTATTCTAAAGACTTTGAAAAAATGCTCGAAGAAGCTGATAATATTCACAAGATTAAATTCACCAAAAACAATGTTGCATATATCATCACCACAAAAGAAGAGCTTGCAAAAATGAATTCAAATGCAAGCACCGTTTCATCGGGTTTAGTAAGCATTATGCGTAACATTAAAAATGTTTATGTTTGGGCAAACTTCACCGAAAGCGAAGAGGAAATTAGAGTTGAATTGCGTTCCAACCGCTATAATATCAATCAAATTGCCGTTAAATATAATGGTGGCGGTCATAAAAAGGCAAGCGGTGCGACAATTCACACATTCGACGAAGTTTATGCACTTCTCAACGATCTCGACGAATTAGCAGGATCCCCCGTAGACGAAGAGTAACCATGAATGATCAAGTAAAATTACAAATCTTAAATAAAATTGAAGAATACGATACAATAATCGTTTCTCGACACATTCGTCCCGACGGTGATGCTTATGGCTCCACAAAAGGCTTGGTAAAGATTTTGAGAGATACCTATCCCGATAAGAATATTTATCTTGTCAATGAGGACTATTCACCTGCCCTATCCTTTACAGGTGAAGAAGACCAAGTCGACGATTCGGTATATCAAAATGCATTATGCATTGTTACCGATACCGGTACCGCAAATAGAATTTCTAACTCAAAATATTCACTCGCTAAAGAAGTCATTAAAATTGATCATCATATCATTGATAAACCTTACGGCGATATCGTTTGGGTCGAAGACTTTCGTTCGTCTGCATGCGAAATGATTGCTGACTTTTGGTACTCGTTCCGTGATAAGCTTGTAATGAGTAAAGAAGCTGCAACTCATATCTATATGGGTATGGTAACCGATTCGGGAAGATTTAGAAATGAAGGTGTTAAGGGTGAAACACTAAGACTTGCATCCTATTTGATCGATTATGGTATCGATCTTGAAAAACTATATGCTAATCTCTATATTGAAGATTATAAGTGCTTCAAATTTCAAGCATATGTATACGAACATATGCTCATTACAGAAAACGGTGTAGCTTATATATATGTAGATAAGGAAATGCAAGAACAATTCAATCTATCTCTCGAGCAAGCCTCCGAGGTGGTTAGCTTATTATCACGAATTAAAGGAAGCTTGATTTGGGTTGCATTCATTGATTACGAAAAGCAAAACTATATAAGAGTTAGATTGCGTTCAAGATTTTTAGGAATCAATGATCTTGCACTAAAATATCATGGCGGTGGTCATGATATGAGTGCTGGTGCAACTGTGTATAGCATTGAAGAAATGTATGCGCTTATCAATGAAGCAGATGCTCTACTGAAAAACTATAAGGAAAATCACGAGGACTGGCTATGAGAATTTTAATAACCAATGATGACGGAATAAATGCTGAAGGTATTAAACACCTTGTAGAATGGGCTAAATCAAAAGGCGAAGTTACAGTTTTTGCTCCAAAATTCGAGCAAAGTGGGAAAGGTCAATCAATAGAGATACATAAAGGTTACGAATGCGTAAAAGTTAATGCATTTGACGGTGTAACGGCTTATAGTGTCGATTCCACCCCTGCCGATTGCATAAGAGTAGCCGTGTTAGGCTATAAAGGGCAATATGACCTCGTTATTTCGGGTATTAACAGAGGATTTAATGTTGGCGAAGATATTAAGTATTCAGGTACAGCAGGCGCATGTTTTGAAGGCGCACACTTGGGAATTAAATCATTAGCAATATCCACCCATTGTGACTCATTCGATGATGCAAAACAAAATCTTGAAAGAGCTTGGAATTATATCAATGATAATAAAATGTTTGAAAGCACTGATATAATCAATGTAAATATTCCAAAGGATCCAAAGGATATTTTAGTAACCAAGGTCGGTGATGCAATCTACGGTGATGATTTTGATTTCGATGGTGATCAAATAATACCTGTATTGGTATGCTATTATAACGGATCACAGAATCTCGATTTAGATACAGATGCAACCATGAACGGCTATATATCAATCAGCCCTGTTACAAGAGAATTGACCAATTTAGATG
>CAZUET010000156.1:0-2666 GCA_964619685.1 uncultured Christensenellaceae bacterium | reverse complement strand
ATATTTTATATAGGAGATGTTTTTATGTCAAAAATCGATTTATCTAAATATGGAATTACCGGCGTAAAAGAGATCATTCATAATCCTTCTTACGAAGATTTGTTCGAAGCTGAAATGGATCCTTCCCTTACCGGATACGATAAAGGTCAATTGAGCGAACTCGGTGCTGTCAATGTTATGACAGGTGTCTATACCGGCCGTTCACCTAAAGACAAATTCATCGTTATGGATGAGAACTCTAAGGACACAGTTTGGTGGACCAGCGAGGGCTATAAGAATGATAACCATCCTGCTTCCGAAGAAACTTGGAAGGCAGTAAAAGAAATTGCCGTTAAAGAATTGAGCAATAAAAAGCTTTATGTTGTAGACGCTTTCTGCGGTGCTAATAAGGACACTCGTATGGCTGTTCGTTTCATCGTTGAGGTTGCTTGGCAAGCTCACTTCATCAAGAATATGTTTATTAAACCCACCGAGGAAGAACTTGCATCCTTCGAACCTGATTTCGTAGTATTCAATGCTTCTAAGGCTAAGGTTGAAAATTATAAGGAATTAGGATTAAATTCCGAAACCGCAGTTGTATTCAATATCACTTCCAGAGAGCAAGTTATCATCAATACTTGGTACGGTGGCGAAATGAAGAAAGGTATGTTCTCTATGATGAACTACTATCTACCTCTTAAGGGTATCGCATCTATGCACTGCTCCGCTAATACCGATATGAACGGCGAAAACACCGCTATCTTCTTCGGTCTTTCCGGTACAGGTAAGACCACCCTTTCTACCGATCCTAAGCGTTTATTGATCGGTGACGACGAGCACGGTTGGGATGACAACGGCGTATTCAACTTTGAAGGTGGTTGCTATGCTAAGGTTATCAATCTTGATAAAGAATCCGAACCCGATATCTACAACGCTATCAAGCGTAATGCATTATTAGAGAATGTTACATTGGACGAAAACGGCGTTATCGATTTCGCAGATAAGAGCGTTACCGAAAACACCAGAGTTTCCTATCCTATCGACCATATCGAGAAGATCGTTCGCCCTGTTTCTTCAGCTCCTGCAGCTAAGAATGTTATTTTCCTTTCTGCTGATGCTTTTGGAGTATTACCTCCTGTATCTATTCTTACTCCCGAACAAACTCAATACTACTTCCTTTCCGGTTTCACCGCTAAGTTAGCAGGTACAGAGCGCGGAATTACAGAGCCTACTCCTACATTCTCAGCTTGCTTCGGTCAAGCATTCCTTGAGTTACATCCTACTAAGTATGCTGAGGAACTCGTTAAGAGAATGCAACAGAGCGGTGCTAAGGCATACCTCGTTAACACAGGTTGGAACGGAAGCGGTAAGCGTATCTCTATTAAAGATACCCGTGGTATCATCGACGCTATCTTAAGCGGTGCTATCAACGAAGCTCCTACAAAGATGATCCCTCACTTCAACTTC
Source organism: uncultured Christensenellaceae bacterium (assembly GCA_964619685.1). Taxonomy (GTDB): domain Bacteria; phylum Bacillota; class Clostridia; order Christensenellales; family CAG-1252; genus RUG14300. The sequence goes on along the minus strand of CAZUET010000156.1, from coordinate 1,220 downwards.
GAAGTACCTACCGAATTACCCGGTGTAGATTCTCACATCTTAGATCCGAGAGACACTTATGCAGATGTTTCTGTATGGGAATCCAAGGCTCAAGATTTAGCAGGTAGATTTATTAAGAACTTCGCTAAGTACACCACCAACGAAGCCGGTAAGGCATTAGTTGCAGCTGGTCCGAAGCTTGACTAATTAAGCATTTTATTGTTTAATCTATATAAAGGATTAATATAAAACAATATAGAAAATTGGCTAATTAAACGATAAAAAGTTTAATCAACCAATCAATTCAAAAAGGAGACCGCTCGGTCTCCTTTTTATATAACTAATCCTACTATATATCCAAACTCTCAAATTTCGACTACGCTTAGTATGACTGCAGACGAAAAACAATAAGACAAAACGAGAATTTGTGAGGCAAGAAAAAATACAACAATCTAATTTAGGCAATCAACTTATTTTTCATTCTTTTTTCGTATAGATAATGGTTTTTCGTTTTTTAGGTATACTTCCCAAACATTTATGCGGTCATTTTCATCAATTTGACGAATAACTTTAGCCGGTACGCCTGCAACTAAACTGTTAGGCGGTACATCTCTTGTAACAACTGCACCGGCAGCAACTACACTATTTTTACCGATAGTAACACCGCCACAAATAGTAGCACTTGAGCATATCCAACAGCCATCCTCTATGGTTATAGGATCGGAAAACTCAAGGTCATGTCTACCATCGGGATAGTTTGCGTTATGACGTTCTTCTGCAATCAAAGGATGGTTTGGAGTAGCCAAAGTGACATTAGCACCAATCCAAACGCTATCACCGAGAGTAATAGGCGAAACATCAAGAAATGTGCAGTTATAATTAACAAAGCACTCATTCCCCACATGTATATTGACACCATATTCACAATAAAGCGGTGCAAAAACGCCCAATGACTTTCCTTTTGCGGATGGTATGAGCTTTTCTAATGCACGCTGTTTGGCTTTTGTACGCCATACGGCAATACTATTAAATCTATGGCAACGACTTAACCCTTGCATATGTTGTTTAGCAATGTCGGGACTTGAAGAATTATATAGGTTACCTGAAATCATTCTATCCCAATCATTAACTCTATTATCACTATTATTCATTATCATCTCCTTATAAAGCTATAGCATTATAGTGATGTCATTATAACATATAAAATAGAAATATTAAACAGTATTTAGTCATTTTAGTAT
>CAZUET010000155.1:0-2716 GCA_964619685.1 uncultured Christensenellaceae bacterium | reverse complement strand
TATAAATACCAGTGTTTCATTGTATTTATAACGGCGTATATGGCAACGGGTAAGAATAAAACGATTACAGTAGAAAGAATAATGTTTATCTTTTTAACAGTTACCTGTTCTTTGTTATAAACATAAAAAAGTATTCCGATACATCCGCCAAGCGTATTTGCAAAAATATCTTTTATACTACATCCGCCAAACCCCGTAAATAGCTGTGATAATTCAAACGCAAGCGATGTTAAAAAAACGATCAAGCCGTTTAATCCATACCATGACTTACGTGGAAAAAATATTTGCAGCAATACGCCCATTGGAATATAAATAAGGATATTTAACAAAAAATCAATCATCACACCATAATCGGTAATTAATGGACTAAAATCTATTCGAGATATGATTTCATATGACCGCATTTCCTTACCAAGAGCGGGCAACCAACTACTATTAAATTTTAAGCCTATGACCCAAATAAGCAAGGTAAGGTAAACAACGGCTGCACCGCTCAATAAAAAGGGATTTACTTCCTTTTTATAATATTCTATATATACTTTTTTTGAGTGATCTATTCTACGCATTTACTTCCACTATTACTTTAATAATTTTGCTATTTATAATTATTACTTCATTATTTCTGACACAAAAAAAAGGAGTGCTCTATTAAAATTACTAATGTAATCAATATCGAATAGGCACTCCGTAATTCATACTAATAAATTACTCCATTACTATATCATAGAAGTAGTGAGATTGTCCGCCGTCGTAGGTCATTACCTCAAGATCGGGGTAAGCTTCCTCTATAGCTTCGACCATAGTATCACATTCTTCTTTACTAACATCTTTACCACGGTATAAAGTAACGATATCAACATCCTCTGTACCGAACTTACCAATCAAGTCCACAAGAACCTTTTGAATATTGTCGCCGGTCGTAAGGAGCTTCTTTTCGGATAGACCGATATAGTTACCCTCTCTAACTCTTAAGCCATTCATCGTAACACTCCTGACCGCCTTAGTTACAGATCCAAATTTAAAATCTTGAATAGCGGACATCATCTTATCCGCATTCTTCTCAGCAGAATCATCAGGATCAAACTCTACCATTGCAGACAAACCTGCTTGAACACATTCGGTAGGTATTACAACGCAGTGTTTTTCGGAAACATCTGCTGCTTGAATAGCTGCCAATAAAATATTTTTATTATTAGGTAATATGATAATATTATCGGCATTAACACGACGAATAGCAACATTGAAGTCATCAACACTTGGATTCATCATTTGACCGCCTTCAACTATATAATCCACATTCATAGATTTATAAAGCTCGCTATAGCCTGCACCCGAACATACGGCAATAACACCTAACGGCTTCTTTTCTGCTTCACGCTTAGCGATAAGCTCTCTATGCTGAATGAGCATATTTTCAATTTTTACCTTATCCAATTCTCCAAGTTCAACCGCATAACCAAGAGCCTTACCGGGAGTATTTGTATGTACATGCACCTTGATCAATGATAGATCTCCGATACAAATCAAGCTATCACCTATATTAGATAGCTTTTCACGAAGTTTTTCAATATCTGCTGTAGTTGTCTTAGGATAAATATTTGTAATAAAAAATTCGGTACAATATGCAAATCTAATATCCTCTAACTCATCAAGATCGGGATCGACAACCTCTACCGATTCAGCCTTATCTTCGGTAAACTCGATTTCTTCACCTGCAATTATCTTACGCATACCGTCAAGAACACATATCAAGCCATAGCCACCTGCATCCACAACGCCTGCCTTTTTAAGAACAGGGAGCATATTAGGAGTTTGATTAAGAATATCTTTTCCTAACGAAATAATATTTTCAAAAAACTTTTCAAAAGAAGTATTACGGTTGATTAACGGGAGTATATCCTCAGAAATAACTCTAATGACCGTCAATATTGTTCCTTCTTTTGGTTTAGCAACTGCACCATAAGCAGTTTTAGCACCACTTTTTATAGCAATTGCAAAATCTCTTGGAGTAATATCCTCTTTATCCTGCAAACTTGAGCATATACCCTTAAAAATCTGACTAAGTATAACACCGCTATTACCACGAGCACCACGCAAGGATCCTTTAGTAACACAATCACAAACATTAGCAATGGTAACATTCTGTAATTGTTCCAATTCACGAGCTGCCGACTGAGCCGTCATGGTCATATTTGTACCGGTATCGCCATCAGGCACCGGGAAAACGTTCAATGAATCTACATACGCCTTATTTGCATCAAGGTTTCTGTAACCGCCAATAAATATATTTTTTAATAACTCACTATCCAATGTAATAATCATAAATTTATCCCTTACTGACTTTATTCCACAACATCAACAATATACACATTAACATGCTTAACAACCATACCCGTAAAGTCCTCAACTGAGTACTTAATAGCCGATTGTAACGATTGAGAAACGGCATTAGCAGAAATACCGCCCTTTATCTCGGCATAAACATCAATATAAATGTTGTGATCTACACAAGTAACCTTGACACCCTTAGTATTAGACGAGCTACGAAATACCGAAGCTATTATATCGGTCAATCGGCGTGAAACTAAATTAACGACGCCCGGACATTCCATAGCGACGTTATGTGCAATCATTACCACCGCATCGTCTGATACGGTAATCTTTCCATACGCATTACTTGTTTTAACAGCCATAATTTATCTCTATATAATATTTT
>CAZUET010000154.1:0-2837 GCA_964619685.1 uncultured Christensenellaceae bacterium | reverse complement strand
ATATTATATTAGCAATTAAAACGGAAAAGGCTTTTTTCCTCTCGACATTTTCTTCATCATGTCACGAGCCGCCATAAATTGTTTCAATAGCTGATTTAGGTCTTGTATGGTAGTACCGCTACCCTGACAAATACGCTTTTTACGGTTAGCCTTGATAATATCGGGATTCGATCTCTCTTCGGGAGTCATTGATAATATCATTGCTCTTACCTTTTTCATATAATCCTCGTTAACTGAAACATCTTGTCCCTTGAGCTTATTACCCATACCGGGGATCATATTCATCATATCGCCGAGATTACCCATTTTTTTAAGTTTATCCATTTGTTCTAAGTAATCTTGGAGATCAAATGATGCTGTACGCATTTTTTGAGCCATTTTTTTTGCTTCATCCTCGGTGTATGCTTGCTCCGCCTTTTCGATAAGCGTCAAAACATCGCCCATTCCGAGAATTCTCGATGCCATTCTATCGGGATAGAAAGGCTCTAATTCATGCATTTTTTCGCCGACGGAACAGAATTTTATAGGTTTACCTGTAACCGCTTTGACGGACAGTGCAGCACCGCCTCTCGTATCACCGTCAAGCTTGGATAATACTACACCCGTAATGTCTAATTGACGGTTAAACTCACTCGATACATTGACAGCCTCTTGACCTAATGTAGAGTCAATTACCAATAAAATTTCGGTTGGAGCGAGAATATCTTTTAGATCTCTCAATTCCTTCATTAAAGGCTCGTCAATTTGAAGTCTACCGGCGGTATCGACAATCATTACATCGATCATCTTACTTCTACAATACTCGATTGCTTCCTTGACTGTCTTTTGAGGTGCTTGTTTACCCTTTTCAAAGACCTCAACGCCTGCACTTTGACCTACTCTTTGTAATTGGGTAATTGCGGCAGGTCTATAAATATCGCAAGCAACCAAAAGTGCCTTTTTATTTTGCTTAGTAAACATATGACCGAGTTTACCGCACATAGTAGTTTTACCACTACCTTGTAAACCGCACATCATGATAACTGTAGGAAGTTTATCAGATACGGCAAGTTTACTACGTTCGCTACCCATTAATGCAATCAACTCTTCATTAACTATCTTAATGACCTGTTGAGCAGGTGATAACGATTTGAGAATATCCTCACCAACCGCTTTTTCGCTAACTCGAGCAATGAAGTCTTTAACGACATTGAAGTTAACATCGGCGGATAATAAGGCAACTCTAACCTCTCTCATAGCTTGTTTAATCTCAAACTCGGTTAAGGCTCCCTTATTCTTGAGCTTTGAAAATATGTGATTTAGCTTCTCGCTTAAGCCTTCGAATACTGCCATTAGCTACTCCTCCAATATTTTGCGAATCTCCTCGATTGCCTTATCGTTTCCGTCTTCGGAATACGCTGCTCTCATTAATCTACGCTTAAAGCGTACTATACCGAGTTTATCCTCATAGTTTTCTAAAGATGCTTTACCGTGTGAAATATGATCCCTAACGCCCTGTCTTGAAATACCGCTTTGCTCAGATATCTCATTAAGTGATAGATCCATACAGCAATATAATTCTATCATATCGTGCTGTTTATCGGTCAGCAAACTACCATATTCCTCAAAAAGCTCTGATAATTCAATTCGTTCTTGTATATTCATAATCACCTGTAAAGTCTTTTTACTTTACAAGTATAAGACCTTCTTTTCATTTTGTCAACACTTTTTTCATTCATTTATAGAAAAAGTGCGTTTTTTATTATGGGCATTTAGTGTTATCCCCCTCTCGTCCTATTATTATAAGCATACATTCTCGTCCGCAAGATACCAAATTAATGTATAATTTGATTTTCGCTTCGCTCAGTATGACGGCGGACAATATTTTGGGCGAAAAATCACTAAGATAGGACGAGAAAATGTTCGTTAAAACATCAAATGGAAAGTCTATAAAAACAATGAAAAAGGGGCGAAAAATATCACCCCTTTTAAAATCATTTATTAACCGCAATATGCTAATAAATAGTTTTATGTTTTATTACTTTTTGAAAATGGCTACAATATCAGCGAAAGACTTCTTTTTGATTACAAACCAGAATATTGCAAAGCCACCGAGTGCGACAACCAATACTGAAGCAATTACAATTCCTGCAATAGCACCGCCGGATAAACCCTCATTTACAAAATCAACTTTAAATTCGGTACTTGCTTCGCCAATGCTTAATACATGTTCGCCGTTACCAAGACTTGCTATGTAGTCGGGCTTCAAAACGATCATATTATCTTCAGTCACTGTGTAATTTGAACTATCTACAACTTCACCATTGACCTTAATTTCCTCAGCTGAAATATTTCCGTTTGCCTTAAATGAAAGTCCGTCCTTAGCTATATCAACATTGGAGTCATCTACCTTTTCAATAACCAAGTCAAGTTTTGGTAGAATCGTTGAACTCAATTCGAGCTCTTCTTTTGCTAAAGCGTCCTTAAAGAGCTTATTACATTCGTCGCAACGGTAGTATTCGATATTACCGTTTTCTTCGACAGTGGAAAGCTTAGCATCAACCTTGACTAACTTATGTCCTTTTGGCGAAATTGCTAAATCTGTAATTTCTACGCCGTCAGCATCAAAATGCTTACCACAAACGGAGCAATCCTTATGTGCCTTTACACCTGATTCGGTGCATGTTGCAGGAACTTCGTTAGATAACTCTCCAAACTTATGTCCTAAAGCAGAGCCATATTTCTCACCGCATACAGAACAGGTAGGTTTATCAATACAAGTTGCACTACCACCGCTATGTTCGCTTGCGTTCTTTCCGCAGTATGCACAGTCGTGACTATCAGACTGACCTTTATGC
>CAZUET010000153.1:0-2984 GCA_964619685.1 uncultured Christensenellaceae bacterium | reverse complement strand
CGAAATTTGAGCGTAGCGAAAATCAAATTGTGCAACAATTTGGTATCTTGCGGACAGCCTCCATATAAAAAAGGGACGCCCGATGGGCGTCCCACAAATTATGTGATTGTACACTAATTACTCTGCATCGACAGATGAAGTAACACCAAGCTTTTGAAGTATTACTTTCTCTATTGCTTCGAGTAATTCATCTACTGTTACGGTTGCTTCTTTTGTTACAATACTTTCATTATCAGCAACCTTTACAGCTTCACCCCAACTATTGAGTGTAACCTTTACAGATACAGAAGTCGTATCTTTAGGAATTTCCCAACCGAAGTCAACGCCCGCTGTAAAGATATTTATACCGAAGCTGGTGATTAATTCGCTCTTAGTGAAGAATGCATTACCACCGTTCAATTTAATCTCTGTACCGTTAAGATCAATGGTTATCTCGCCAGTCTTTTCGCCAAGCTCGAATGAACCCGCAAAGCGGTATTCTGTTCCGTTAGAGGTCAAATCTGCAACGAATGTCTTAGCATTAACATCTAATATGATATCAGCATATTCCTTGCCATCAATGGTGAAATTCAAGGTAGCTTTCTTATCCATATTCCATGCAGAAATGTCAAGAACTGCTTTATATAGCTTAGCATCAACATTTACATCGAGTACAATCTGTCCTTCAGCAAACTTACTTCCGTCTAACTTAACGATAACTGTCTTAGATTGAGTCTCAACCTTAACATAAAGGATATCCTCATAATCGCCGTGATTGTAGTTAATATAAATCTTAGGTGCAGTTTCATCTACTTGACCGATATCCGGAATAAATGATAGATACTTATTAATAAGGTCTACAACCTCATTATATCTTGCGGAATCAAGATTGATCTCAATATAGCTATCTAAAATATTATCTTCTACGATTTCATAAGAGAAAATTCCATTCTCATTCCATTTTTCGATAAGTTCCTTAGCTGCATCAATAATTCCGAACACTTCGGTAATATTGCTAATATTAAACTCACCTGCGGCGGAAATATTATCGGGATTTTCTACAGGGGATTGCTCAGCGGGAGCAAACTCTGCAATCAAACCGTTAATGTAGCTTACGATAGGTGTAAAGATAGATGTTTCAGATTCGAGAACCATTCCATAGATATAGGTCAAAGAATCGTATCCGCTCATTCCAAGCTCGGTTACTGTGGTATGAAGAACCATTTCTCCGCACTTAATATGCACACCGCCGTCAATAGGTGTAATTCTACCGCTTAAGAATTCAGCATCGTCACTTGTGGTTACAAAGGTAATTACGCCGTTTTCGATAGCGAAAGGATTAACATCAGAGATAATCTCGGTTACATACTTTTCTTCGTTTACAATGGTTTCTAATGTGATACTTGCATTCAATGGGCTGAAATACTTATACTCTTCAAATGAAGGAAGAATATCAGCCTTATTTTGTAAGCCAACATTGAAGTCCTTGATACCAAGTGCTACATTGATAGGTCCATAGATTTTAGCTTCAGTATCTTCTGAATTAAAACGGAAGTCCTTAACGCCACAGTTGTAGCTGATCTCAATATCACTTAATAAACCGTCATCACTTACTACGCTCGTAATAAGAAGCACACCGCCAACACCTTGGAATGTGGATAAATCAAGTTGATTTAGAGGTGCGGGAAGCTGCTGAAGAATATTAAAACCATCAATTATCTCAGCAAGATTAGCAATCAAACCGTTAATCAAACTATCAACATCAACTTTAACTTGATATTTAGTACCATTATCAACCCTTGTCTCGGATACTGTAGGAATAACCTCAGACAAAACACCGCCAATAATACCTGAAAACGTAGCATTACCGATTAGATCGGTGAGTTTTGTGATTTCCATATTATAGAAAGGCTCACCTTCTGCACCCGAAACTTCTGCATCGTCACCGGGGTTCTTATTAGACTGAATAAAGTCTATAATACTAAGAACAATAGAGTTAATATCGGAATAATCGATATAATACTTATATTCGCCTGCATTAAGATAAAGCTTTGTATCAGCCTCATTCTCTGCACCCTCGTAGTACAAACCGCCTATAACATTATCATTAGCGTCAACTGCTTCGATTGCTGCAAAGGTATCCTTAGCCTCTAAGCCAAATTGACCGGCAAGTCTTAAACCATAGCTCACGCTTTCTTCCATATCGCCATAGAAGAAATCAAAGTACGCAATACCGTCAAAACCGATTCCGTTTTCGCGGAAATCAGCACCGTCCTCAGCACCTGCTTTAATGCTCTTAAACAAAGCATTGATAATAGAGCCTAACATTTCGTCGGCATTCTTGGTACTGGGAATATTATCATACTCACAACCTACATGATTACCATTATTAATTTTTGGGATATCAATGGTAGTACTTGCTTCGCTCTTATCGGTAAACTTATAGCTAATAGTATAAGAATCTTCACCATTCTTTTTCACTTGTAAAGCACTTATTATGCTCTGATAGTTTTTAGTACGCAAGGTGTTGAGTTTGGTTTGCAAAGCATTACTCAGATCACGATCTGCGATATTATTAACGATCCATGCAGAAGCATATGAGTCAACGATATTCTTAACAGCAAGATCTTGAACTGACGGATCTTTCTTACCTCCGTCTATAGGCTTATCAGGGTTGGGATTAACATCCGGTGGTGTAACAGGCCCATCCGATGGTTGATCGGGATTAGGCGTAGGATTATTATTACAAGCCACACACGCAACGCCTATTGTTAAAATAAGCATAATAGCTAATATGACTGTCAAAGTCTTTTTCATATTGAGAAAACCTCCATATAAATTTGCATAAAAAAGTACGCATTATTTTATTATATAATACAACATTTACAGTAAAAAGTCAATACTTGACACCGTTAAGTCCTATTTATGGCTATATGTAAATAAATTGTAAAAATATAAAAAATTGTGTAGATAAACAAGCAAAAAAGGAATATTTACAATGCATT
>CAZUET010000152.1:0-3001 GCA_964619685.1 uncultured Christensenellaceae bacterium | reverse complement strand
ACATTAGTGGGTGCTTTTTATATATATTATATATTTTATCCTATATCGATTATATCGGATATTGCATTGTTGTCGAATTGAGAGTGATACAATTCGGCATATATTCCGTTATTATCGAGAAGCTCTTGGTGTGTTCCTTCCTCACATATCTTGCCCTTATTGATTATGATTATTTTATCTGCAGTACGGACGGTGGATAGTCTGTGTGCAATAATTATCGTTGTACGACCTTTACATAACTCGAAGAGCGATTGTTGGATCAAAGCTTCGGTGGTGTTATCGAGAGCGGATGTAGCCTCATCGAGAATAAGAATGGAAGGATTTTTAATGAATACACGAGCAATACTTAAACGCTGTTTTTGACCACCGCTGATTTTAACGCCTCTTTCTCCAATCTCCGTTTCAAACCCGTCGGGAAGACTCATAATGTAATCGTATAGGTTTGCTTTTTTAGCCGCTTCGAATATTTCTTCGTCGGTCGCATCGGGCTTACCATAAGCGATATTTTCCTTAAATGTTCCGGTAAATAGGAAAACATCTTGTTGAACGATGCCAATATTTCGTCTTAATGAATCATTTTTGATATCTTTGATAGATATTCCGTCTATCATGATATCACCTTTATCGATCTCGTAAAATCGTGGAATCAGGTGAGCAATCGTGGTTTTACCGCCACCGCTTGCACCAACCAATGCATATGTCTTACCCTCTGGAATGGATAGACAAATATCGGATAGGATTTCTCTATCGTCCGAATATGAGAATGACACGTTTTTGAATTCGATATCGCCATTAAATCTTTGAATTTCGATTGCGTCGGGCTTGTCCTTTTCGATAGGTGCATCCATTATTTCGAAGTAGCGTTCAAGTCCTGTTACACCGTCTTGAAGCTGTTCAAAAAACGCAATAAGTGTTGTGATAGGCTGTGTGAATAGGTTGATTGATATCATGAATGTGACGAGATCGCCATATGCAAAATTTTCGCTATCATAAATGCAGAATAGAGCGCCTGCGAAAAGCACTATTACATTATATAGCAATGTAACAAAGCCCATCGATGCGGAATAGGTAGAAAAATATTTATATGATTTTGAACGAGCCTTGACGAACATTTTATTATTTTTCTCGAATTTATTTTGTTCGTATTCCGAATTAGCGTATGCCTTTGTTACCCTTATGCCGGCAATGCTATTTTCGAGAGTCGCATTAATCTCGCCAACTGCTTGACGACTTTCTCTAAAAGCTCGGTTCATTCTTTTACGGATGGCGAGCGTGATTAAGAAGAGAATTGGAAGAAATGCAAAAACGATAAGTGATAGCTTCCAGTTTATAGTGCATAGATATGCGAATGAGCTTAGGACCATGAATGAGGTTATAAAAAGGTTTTCGGGGCCGTGGTGTGCTAACTCCGCTACATTGAATAGATCATTACTCATACGGGTCATCAGTTGACCTGTTTCGTTATTGTCGTAGAACGAATATGGCAGTTTTTCAAGGTGGGTAAATAGATCACTACGCATTTGAGCCTGAATTTTTAAGCCCATTACATGACCGAAATAGCTGATATAGTAGTTAAAAAGCTGTCTTACGATGTATGCACCTAAGAGACATGCGGAAAAAATGCACACCATTTTGATATTGCCTTCGGGGATATACTTATTGAGGATGGGAGAGGATAGTAAAGGATACGCCAATCCCAACACGGAAAATCCTAAAGAGCAGAGCATATCGGTAAAAAATACCTTTTTATGCGGTTTATAGTACTTAATAAATCTTTTAAATAAATTTTTCATAATGATTACCATATATATAATACGTCTTTTTTCGACAAAAATCAAACATTCTTGCCTAAAATACATTCGATACTGTAGTGTCTATATTCTCTGCTTTGATACTGAACTCCGACCTATCCTGTTTAGTGCGCAGAGTTTCGTCCGCTGTCATTCACCGTCCTGTCATACTGAGCGTAGCGTAAGCGAAGTCGAACTGCAACGCAGTGCAAGGCTGTGCCTTGCAGTATCTTGGACGGAAACAATATGCCGATTGGTATCTTGCGGACACATCGTTTTTTTTAAATGTTGTATAATCGATATTTTATACATCGGCATAACAAAGTTAATTGATAATTGACTTTATTAATAAAAATTAATTTTTTAAATGATCGGCTAAAATATGGTGAAAACCTTAAAAAAATTTGACGAAATGCAAAAAATGGGGTAAAAATGTCATTTCGTCACAGCTTCTTCAATGCCATTTTGTGACGAAATGACATTTTTTTGCATTTCGTCACAGAAATAACCTTAAATTTTCATGATCCATCGATTTTAAGGTGAACACTTGTTTTTATTTGTTTAATGTGATATAATACCTTAGGACTTATGAATTAAGTCACATTTTGCCCTATCCTTGAACTAAAGGGTAGATGACCTCATATTATTAATGAAGGAGTTTATTATGAAAAAGAGGATTATTTTGTTTGTTGTTTTAGCTCTTGTTTTGAGCATTTCCCTATCATTGTCATTATCGGCATGTAAAATCGCTGTATGTGAACATGAATGGGAAAATTCTGCTGTATCGGTCGAAGCGACCTGTACAACGGTAGGCTCTCAAGAGCAAATATGTACTAAATGCGGATCGACTCAATCAATAGAGATATCTGCACTTGGTCACGACCTAAAGCCCGTATCCGGTAAGGATGCTACATGCACCGAGTCGGGATTCTCGGCATATGAGCAATGCTCCCGTTGTGATTACAACACTAAGGGTGACGATTTGCCTAAGCTTGACCACTCTTTTGGCGACGAATGGAAATCGGACGACAACGGACATTGGCACGAATGCGTAAGAGATAACTGTACCGTTAAGTCAGGCGAAGGCAGTCACGCTGATAACAATAACAATCACGAGTGCGATGATTGTAAATATGTTATGTCCGACTGTAAGTCGAATGCTGTTCCTACCGTAAAAAAGGATGCAACCTGTACCGAAGACGGCTACGAGG
>CAZUET010000151.1:0-3024 GCA_964619685.1 uncultured Christensenellaceae bacterium | reverse complement strand
AGGATAGAGAAAAGCTATTGACATTAGCAAGAGTTTTCTCAACCGTTGCAGGTGGCGTCGTAATGCTATCAATGCAATCCATCGCTCTTGGATTGGGCGGTGTCTTCTCGACTAAATTTAATATTTCCGCTCCCGAGGGTGAAAAGTACGGATTCCTTGCTATAGCTATAATATTTGCAATCATCGGTACAGTAATGTTCCAATTCACCGGATTTAAGGTAAAGGAGCGTATTGCGCCGACTGAAAAGACAAATCTAAAGGAAAACTTAAAAATCATAGTACATAATAAGCCTTATGTGCAACTAATGCTATCAGGAGTTTTCGGTAGTACGAAAAGTATTATCAATATAGTTGCGATGACATTAGTAAGCTATTATTTTGCAAGTAAAGATCCTATACTTGCGTTTGTATACTTGCTATTATTAGGCGGTGGCGTATTCTTAGGAATGTTTATAGGAATGGGCATAGTGCCTGCTCTTAATAGAAAGATCTCAAAGAAAAATATATATAATTGGTCTAACATTATAAGTATCGTGCCATACTTGTTAATCTTCCTTGCCTATAAGATAGATCCTCATCATTTGACCGATGTGGTTTGGCTAATTATTTGCTTTATAATGTTTGCAATTGTAGGCATATCTAACGGCATTACTACAGTTTTACAATCGACAATGATAGCTGATTGTGTTGACTATGAGGAGTATAAGAATAATAGAAGACCGGATGGACTATTTTTCTCAGGTCAAACTTTCCTTGTAAAGCTTCAAACAGGTATTGCGACAATTATTTGTGGTATTGCATATACCGTTGTTAAATTCTCCGATTCCCGAGTTGCGGAAGTAAACGCATTTATTAATGCAGGCGGTACACCGAGATTATCGCAAGAATACTCTACTTTTATGATGATATTATTCCTTATAGTATCGATTCCGCCTGCAATAGGTTGCTTATTGACCGTTATTCCCACTTGGAAATATGCATTGGATGATAAAGAGCATGCACGCATAATGGATGTTTTGATCGAACGTCGTCGACTAAATGTCGAAGAGATTGGAAAGAATGCCGAAGCTGAAAATGTCACAGAGCAATTAGTAATAGAAGATACTTCAAATTCTGATAAAGAATAGGAGATAAAAAAACGCAGGGCTTTTGACCTTGCGTTTTTATTTATTCGATTCGTCTTCCTTGTGTTCTTTTGGTGTCACGTAAGCAGTTTTAAAATTGGTATATATAACAGCACCCTTTACACCCGATGGATTTTTCTTAACAAACTTCTTTTCACAGTAGTCAACAGCGATTTTGTGTGTTTGCTTTCCCTCTGAGTAGAATGCTGCTATCTCTGCTGCCTCTTGAATGATCTCTGAGGGAATACTACTACCATTGTTTTTAATAAGTACATGCGATCCGTGTAGGTCTTTGACATGTAACCAAATATCCTTATCACAAGACATTTTAAAGGTAATCTGTTCGTTATCGATATTATTTCTGCCACGGTAGATAGTAAAACCGTTGATGATGTACTGTTTAGGGGGTAGGGCAAGACTCTTTTTAGAGCGCTTATCCTTTTTTGTTTTATCTTCGAGAATGCCCGATGATATCGCTTCTTCCTTTATACCGGTAACCTCGCTTGCCATCGAGCACACCTCGAGGTGCGCTTTGAGAGAATAGAGATAATCGAGTTTTTTCTCCAGTTCCTTGACTTGCTCGGTCGCTATCGATAAAGTGCGTTTTGCTTTTGAATACCTTTTGAAATAGGATTGAGCATTTTGTTCAGGAGAAAGCAACGGATCGAGTGTTATAGTGATAGTTTTATCTTCGTAATAATCATATAAATCGGCTTTTTTATCGCCTTTTTTTAGCAAATAAAGGCTATTTGTAATAATCTCACCGATTTTTCTTAATGAATCGGAATCCTTGGAATCCATTACCTTTTGTTTTGCTATACCTAATGCCTTTTCTGTTTTTTTGATAGCATTTTTGATAGCATTGCTGACAATTTTACTCTCGTTTGCAAGTCTTGTACGCCTATCTCTTTCTTGTGAACATAGTTTAACAGCTGTGTTAAGCGAATCTACCGATGTAACGGTTTGATTTAAATGGGAGTATGGATATATATAAAAATCTTCATTATTCTCATTTAGAACAAAGCAGGGCTTAAATTCTGTAGATGAGCTTATAAAATATAGATCATTAATTGCATCCGCAATTTTTTCAGCTTGCTTGTGATCTATATCTATGCTATCAGGATCTATGTTTGTTTTGATACATAATTCGGTCGCCGTTATTATTGAAAAGCCTGAAACCGCACCAATAATCTTTTTAACAGTATTATCCTTAGAATTATTGAGCAATGCATCAATAATTCTCTTAGTATCGGTAGGAACGAGCTTATCGTTGGGCGGAAGTTCGTATTTAATTTTTGGTAGTATACATCTAAAAGAATTTTCGGGATAGATATGGCGTAAAGCCTCGATAATAATTCCTGATTCGTCGCATAAAATTATGTTGCTATATCTGCCTAAAAGCTCTATGTAAAGAGTGTTAGACACTTCATCAGCCATTTCATTTTTGCCTTTAAAGGATATTTTGATGATTCTGTCATAACCGATTATGCTGAAATCTTCGATTCTTGCACCAATCAGTTTTTTTCGTAGGAGCATCAAAAAAGCAGGGGCAATATACGGATTATCCTTTTTTTCGTCTGTGATATGTATTCTCGGACAATTAGGGTTGACAGAAACTACCATAATAACAGTTTTGTTTTTATGGATATAGAATGTGAATTCGTCTTTTTCAGGCTGATTGATCTTTTCGATTCTTCCGCCTAATGTTATGGATGACAATTCATCGGTCAATGCTTTTAAGGTATACATATCATTTGGCATACGCTTATTATACTTTATTGGGTGAGATTTTTCAACTAAAAAAGCAAAACAACGGATATAATTATTAGTTTTTTGCTATTATTGATAAAAAGTATCGTTTAAAAACTTGTCAAAAAATGATTAATATGCTAAACTATAT
>CAZUET010000150.1:0-3035 GCA_964619685.1 uncultured Christensenellaceae bacterium | reverse complement strand
AAAATTACCGAGAACTATTTATCGGATTTTTGCTTAATTTCAACGGCTTGTTTATTGTCATAGTATCCGCAATTGGGGCATACTCTATGACTTTGAATAAGCTCATGACAATTAGGACAACTTACAAGACCGACTGCCTCGATTTTCCAGTTAGCCGCTCTCGAATTTCTTCTTGCTTTTGATACTTTACATTTTGGTACTGCCATTTTTCGCACCTCCGTTTATTATTATGTCTTGCAATGCACCGAACGGATTTCTCTCTCCTATCGGTGACTCTTTACACTTACATTGGGTCTTATTAAGATCAGCTCCGCATTTTAGACACACGCCTTTACAGTCAGGCTTACAAAGTACATGTCTTGGTTGAGATAGTACAATACAATCCTCAACAAAGCGATCTAAATCATAACCGTTTCTTATTCTATCGAATTCGGGATCAGCTTCGGTAAATAGCTCGTCTATCGTCATTAGGCACTCGGCTTCGGTAGATACTCCGCAAAGATCGCATCTTGATAGAACTCTTCCATTGACCGTAACGGATGCATTCAAGCCACCGTCTACTCGATTACATTTAACAGTATAAGTAAACTCACCGATAGGCTCATCATCGAGCAGGCCACCGAGAAGTTCACAGTCATCCACCACCTTAGTGATAGTTAAGGACTCGTCAAACGGTACCGATATTAGGTCTATAAACATAAAACCTCCCGTATTCCAAAAAGGATACTATAAGATTATATAAGATAAATAATCTCTTGTCAAAGATTTTTTGGTATAATTCCTTAAAAAATCTTCAAAAATTTTTATTTTTCTACTTTACAAAAGCGTATGTATCCCTTGCGATAACCAATTCTTCGTTGGTAGGAATTACATATACCTTTACCTTACTATCCGGTGTAGAGATAAGACCTACCTTACCTCTCAATCCTTTATTTGCTTCCTTATCAAGAACGATACCGAGATAATCCATATTATCAAGTATCATTTCTCTGGTGGTATCGCTATTTTCACCGATACCGCCTGTCATAACTAAGCAATCTACTCCGTTAAGCGCAGCTACATATGATCCGATATATTTCTTAACTCTATATGCAAACATATCGAGAGCAAGTCTTGCATTATCGTCACCACTTTCTTTAAGTGCTGTACAAGAACGCATATCGGATGAACCGCAGATACCCTTTAAACCGCTTTGTTTATTTAGATATTTATTGACAAATTCGTCAACATCGGTATATCCTCTCGTCTTCATGATAACGCCAATAACGGAAGGATCGATGTCACCCGTCCTTGTACCCATTACTAAGCCTTCTAATGGAGTATAACCCATAGATGTATCAACACACTTACCGTCCTTAACAGCGGCAAGGCTTGCACCGTTACCTAAGTGGCAAGTAATTATCTTACAATCCTTACTTCCCATTAATTCGGTTGCGATAGCGGAAACATACTTATGAGATGTACCATGGAAACCGTATTTACGAATCTTCAATTCCTTATAATCTGCATCGGGTAATGCATAACGATATGCATAATCGGGCATTGTTTGATGGAATGATGTATCGAACACTGCTACTTGAGGTTTACCGAGCAGATCTCTCATAATTTCCATACAAAGTATATTTGCAGGCATATGTAAAGGTCCTAAAGGCTCATTCTTATGACATTTAGCCAATACATCGTCATCAACAAGAACAGATCTATCGAAGTCCTCACCACCGTGAAGAACTCTATGACCTACTGCACCTATCTCGTCAAGAGATGATAATACGCCATATTCCTTACCTACTAATGTATCGAGAAGGAACATCAATGCTTCCTTATGGGTAGGCATAGCGTGAGGAATTTCGGTCTTTTTACCGTCTTTTTGATAATTCAAGAATGAATCTGTATCTGCAATACGCTCACAAATACCCTTACAAAGAACGGATTCATCGGTCATATCGATGATTTGGAATTTTAATGAAGAACTACCTGCATTAATAACTAAAATTTTCATACTTCACCTCGATTAAAGTGATGCAGCCTGAAGAACTGTGATTGCAACTACATCAACAACATCCTCAGAGGAACATCCTCTCGATAGATCGTTCACAGCACCTGCAAAGCCTTGACAAATAGGACCAACTGCTTCGGCATGACCGAATCTTTGAGCAATCTTATATCCAATATTACCTGCTTCCAATGAAGGGAATACCAATACATTAGCATGACCTGCGACAGTGCTACCCTTAGCCTTTAATTCGCCGACTTCGGGAACGATCGCAGCATCAAGCTGTAATTCGCCGTCAAGATGCAATTCAGGGTGATTCTCCTTAACGATAGCGGTAGCAAGCTGAACCTTTTCGACTTCGGGGCCCTTAGCGGAGCCTTTTGTAGAGAAGGAAAGCATTGCAACTCTCGGATCGATACCGGCAAGAACCTTTGCACTTTCTGCGGTAGAAACTGCAATATCTGCAAGCTGTTCGGAGGTAGGATTGATATTAACGGCACAGTCACCGAATACCAAAACGCCATTATCACCGTATTGTTTACTTTCGGGGAATACCATAATGAAGCAACTACTTACAGTCTTAACACCCTTTGCAGTCTTGATGATTTGTAATGCAGGACGCAAAACTTCACTTGTAGCGGTAACAGAGCCACCTACTAAACCGTCTGCATCTCCTGCCTTTACCATAAGACAGCCGTAATACAAGGGCTTTTCAACAAGCTTATGCGCATCCTCAAGGGTCAAACCCTTAGCTTTACGCAATTCGTATAATAATTCGGCATATTCTTCTTTTTTAGGAGAATTTTTATAATCAACAAAGGTCAATCCGCTTAGATCACAATCGGGACATGCTTTTTTGGCAACATCAGCATTACCTAAAAGGGTAATTTGAGCGATTCCTAACTCTTTAATCTTGAGTGCGGCTTTGATAATTCTGGCTTCCTCGCCCTCTGCAAGCACGATATGCTTATTGAGAGAAGCTGCCTTTGTACGAATACTATTCATCAACTCTGACATCTTAATACCTCCAAAAGTATATGAA
>CAZUET010000149.1:0-3057 GCA_964619685.1 uncultured Christensenellaceae bacterium | reverse complement strand
GCCTTGGGGTTGAACAGGTTGAACAGGCTCGGGAATGGATGCAACCAATGATTCTGTGGTCAATAGGGTTCCTGCTACGCTAATAGCGTTTTGAAGTGCAGTTCTTGTAACCTTGGTCGGATCTATAATGCCCTTTGCTTCCATATCGCAATATTCACCGTTGAGTGCATCATAACCGTAGCTCGGATTATTAATAATTCCGTTATAAACATTATTGAATACAACGCTGCCCTCTTCACCTGCATTTACTGCAATTTGACGGATAGGAGCTTCCAAAGCCTTTACAACAATAGATGCACCTGTCTTGACATCACCCTCTAATTGAGCTACTGCTTTACTCAATTCGGGAATAATCGATACAAGAGCTGTACCACCACCGGGAACGATGCCTTCTTCAACAGCCGCACGAGTTGCAGCTAAAGCGTCCTCGATACGAAGCTTCTTTTCTTTAAGTTCGACCTCTGTTGCTGCACCAACACTAATCACGCCTACACCGCCTGACAGTTTTGCCAATCTCTCTTGGAGCTTTCCTCTATCATATTCACTTGTTTCTACAGAAATCTGCTTCTTTATCAAAGAAATCCTATTGTCTATCTGTCCTTTATCACCAAAACCGCCTACAATGGTAGTGCTGTCCTTATCGACCTTGACCATGCGAGCGTGTCCTAACATATCCATAGTTGCTTTTGATAGATCCAAGCCAAGCTCGGATGTGATAACGGTAGCACCTGTCAAAATTGCGATATCTTCAAGCATTGCCTTTCTTCTATCACCAAATGCAGGAGCCTTGACTGCTACTACATTCAAAATACCCTTTATCCTATTATAAACAAGGTTTGCAAGAGCGTCACCCTCTACATCGTCAGCTATGATTACAAGTCTGGTTCCGCTTTGAATGACAGGATCAAGGATAGGAATCAATTCCTGTATGCTCGATATTTTTTTATCGGTAACAAGTATAGCAGGATTATCAAATTCGGTAGTCATCTTATCGCTATTGGTCGCAAAATAAGGAGAACAGTAGCCACGCTCAAACTCCATTCCTTCTACTATACCAAGCTCGGTCTTTGCAGTTTTACCCTCTTCTAAGGTAATAACACCATCGTTACCGACCTTTTCCATAGCTTCGCTTATCAATTCGCCTACACTCTCGTCACCTGCAGAAATGCTTGCGACCTGAGCTATGCTCTTTTTACCCGAAATCTGTTTACTGATACGAGAAAGCTCCACGCCTGCCTTTTCAGACATGATAGACATACCCTTTTTGAGCAATACGGGGTTTGCACCTGCAGCGACATTCTTCAAGCCCTCTTTTACCATAGCTTGTGCTAAAATTGCCGCTGTGGTCGTTCCGTCACCTGCTACATCGTTAGTCTTTACGCTGACTTCCCTAATAAGCTGAGCACCCATATTCTCAAACGGATCCTCAAGCTCTATCTCCTTGGCAATAGTTACACCGTCATTTGTAATCAACGGAGAACCAAATTTACTCTCTAATACTACATTTCTGCCCTTAGGTCCTAATGTAATCTTAACTGTATCACTCAATACATTGACACCTGCTTCAAGTGCCTTACGCGCATCTTCACCATATTTAAATTGTTTAGCCATAACAAAAATCTCCTTTCTATTCCGCTACGCAAAGTACATCGGATAAGCTCAATACGAGCATATCCTTACCATCGTATTTGATATTGGTTCCGTTATATTTACCGTATACCACGATATCGCCTACAGCTACTACCATTTTTAGCTCTTTACCGTCGGGAGTACCGCCGGGACCGACTGCAATGACCTTACCGGTCTGAGGAATTTCTTTATTACCCGAAGTAAGCAATAAGCCACTCTTGGTTACTTCTTCGTTAGGAATAGGTTCAACTATAATTTTATCAAATAAAGGTCTGTATTTCATAATAATACCTCCAAAATTAGCAGTCCTATCTTTAGACTGCTAATATATTATATATCTCTTTTTCCCCTTTGTCAAGGGTTGATAATGCATTTATTTGTATTTATTTTGTCAAATTATATCGAATTCAATATTTCTTGCACTATCTTGGAGGTTGCATCCAAACTCTTGACTGCTTTTGGAGGTTTCTCAAGAACAGTCCTTATGCATTTAACAAGAGAATCGCCATTCATTTCCGCTTCGGCTAAACAGTCCACCATTCCCATTTTTACATAGTATGCGGTGTTTTCGCACTGGTCTCCTCGTGATGCACCCTTGGGAAGAGGTATTACCAATGCACGCTTACCTAACGCAGTTATCTCGCTTAATGCATTTGCTCCGCCTCGTGTAATGACCGCATCCGCTATATAGTATAAATCTTGAATCTCGTCGCTGTATCGAATAGAATAGTAATTATCACGGTGTAGTTCTATAGGAGAATCTCCAACTATATGAATGATATTATATTCGCTTAGCTTATCTATCGCTGACTTTATACATTCGTTGATAGCTCGTGATCCCTTTGAACCGCCCATAACCAATATTATCGGCTTATGCTCGCTAAAATAAATCTTTGGATCCTTGCCCATAAATATTTTTTTTCTTACCGGGTTTCCGACCACTATCTCACCTTTACATGTTCCCGTAAACGCCGTCAAGACCTTATATGCAAACGGCTTACACAATCTATTTGCTAATCCTAAACTCATATCACTCTCATGTATGATTACTTTTATTCCAAGTCGCTTTGCGCCAAGAGCTGCCGGGAGGGATGCATATCCGCCCTTTGCAAATACTATGCTCGGTTTAATATCTTTAAGCACCGCTACCGCTTGATCTACCGCTTTTAATAACTTAAACGGAAGTGCTATATTTGACCATAGCGCTCCTCTCTTCAGTTTTACTGCATCCGTTCCGTAAAAGGGCAATCCGTGAGATAACGCAAGCATTTCTTCCATACCGCCCCGTTCTCCCATATAATAAATGCCGTCAAAATGCTTCCTTAATTCGTCCGCTATCGCTAAATTAGGCATCACATGTCCGGCTGTGCCACCGCCTGTCAATACTATATTCTTCATTATTATCCCCTTATTTTATTGATATTATAT
>CAZUET010000148.1:0-3195 GCA_964619685.1 uncultured Christensenellaceae bacterium | reverse complement strand
ATATACTAAATATCAATATAATAATAATGTTAGTTTCCATTGTTACCACCCTTGAACTTCGTTAGAAATTTTTTTATTTCATCCTTTGAAAGGCTATATCCTCTTTCATAGATCTCGTACATCAATTTATCAAGCACATCCGCTCTATCAGAACCATATATTCCTGCCTCATCGAACATTTCTTCGGTTACCCCTATATCGCTTGGCCTTAGAGGAAATTTTTTACGCCTAATGAATACCATTGCATCATGTGGATTGTCCTCTAACGATAGTGCTTTGGCTATCAAAACAAAATGAGATAGCTTTAAAGAATACTTCGCAATAAAGAGCAGATATTTCACAGTGTCAGTCCAGTCATTATATGCAAGAACAGCATCGAGATGTATTTCTCTAACCAATTCTTTAGGATAACCAAGTCCATCCCTGCCGAAGACCGCATCAATAATTTCATGATCGTTTTTACATAGGATCAAAGCAAAAACATGTATTCTTTGATCGTAAGGCGTGCGTTTTAATACACTAAAATCCTTGTTAGCAATCTCGTCGAATATGGGATGATTCCAAAACGGTATCCAAAGTCCACATGCGTGCATTTTTTTAATACCTTCGAACGCACCGTTTTTCCTACCGTATTTTTTATCCGATTGAAGAATTTTTTGAAGCTCTTCACGCTTACGTTCGACGGTGATATCCCTTAGCTGATCTTTTGAATCAAATGCACCCTTGGACGTTTCAGGGTCGATATCGAATCCAAGCTCGCAAGCAAAACGAATCATTCTCAACAATCGCAAGCCGTCTTCACCAAAGGTTTCATGAGGACTGCGAACGGTACGAATACACTTGGCTTTTATATCGTCTAATCCACCTGTCACATCAATGACTTCGTTAGTCAATATATCGCAGTAAAGAGCGTTGACTGTAAAATCACGCCTTTTCGAGTCGGTTTCCAAATCGGATACGAATTCCACCGATTCGGGGGTGTGCTTACCGCCAATAGGGTAACTATCACGCCTAAAGGTCGTGTATTCAAATGATCGACCGCTATATACAATGAGTACCGTGCCAATTCTCGGATTGACATCCTTAACCGAGGCAATACCCTTCAATTCTTTACGGATCTGATCGGGAGTAAGAGAACCGCATATATCAATATCGGTGTCGTCACGAAGCTCGTTATCGCCAAAAAGGACGCTATTCCTAACGAATCCGCCTACGATATATAATGGCGCACTCACAAATGCAGCCAATTTTTTAAGTTCTCTCGGTACTCTAATTTTCATTATTTTGTATATGCTTCAGGTGCAAGTATGCCGATTTCGGGAAGCTGACGATATCTTTCGTCATAATCAAGACCGTATCCGACTATAAACACCTTCGGAATGGTGAATCCGATATAGTCGCCCTCTAAATCGGTTCTTCTACCCTCGGGCTTATCTAATAGCGAACAGATCTTAAGTGATGCAGGTCTTCTTGCTTCAAGTAATCTTGTTACATATTTTAAAGTTAATCCCGAATCAATAATATCTTCCACTATGATAACGTTTTTGCCTTCGATAGGTGAGGAAAGGTCTTTTGTAAGCTTTACCTCTCCACTTGTACTTATGCCACCCTCGTAACTTGAGGTAGCAATAAAGTCGATGGTAAGATCCACATCGATATTTCTAATCAAGTCGCAGAAAAACAAAGATGCGCCACGAAGAGTACATATTAGAAGCAAATCCTTGCCCTTATAATCTGCAGAAATTTGTTCGCCTAATTCTTTAACTCTTTGTGCAAGCTGTTCTTTGGTGATTAGTATTTCTTGAATGTCCTTGTATAGTTGCATAAATTCACTCCTTGTTGTAATTTATTTGTTGTCTATATGTTTTAGTGTGTAAGATTGTTCAGTTTCTTGATCGGCAAGCTTTACGCTTGAAGAAATCTCGAAAGGCGTTACAAGCACATCATTGCCCACCGCGATTATAGGATAACGGTCACGCAACCTTTTAGGTACCTTTTTATCAGTATAGAAATCGCCTAACGATGATGAAATTCCGTTAAATCTTACGAAGTTATCACCATTTTGGCGTACACGAATAATCGCATCCGACGGAATTTTAGAGATATCGAAACGGATTTTTTCATCGGTACGTTTGACTATTGCCCAATGCTCCCCTGCAAACATAAACTCGCCGATTTTAAATGGAATTGGAGTAGTATCGACATCCTTTTCCAATTCAAATACTATTTTATCATACTCCTTCCATGCCCTTAAACCGTTAGCTAAATCGACACGTGAACCGTTTATAGAGTCTAATAATTTTAGAACATCATTTAGATTTATCTCTTCAAAATCTATACCGCCGGATATAGCAATTACTGCTTGACGAATAGCCATCTTTTGAAGAACTTTATCGACCTCTTTTAATTGATCAATATATAAATATACGTTATCACCGTCCTTATGGAAGGACGGAGCAATTCTTTTTAGAAACTCGTCGTTTTCCTTTGCACGCTCCGTAAGGCGAATGATTGCATTTCGATAATCACTCCACCTTGTCTCGACCATGGGCAAAATCTCATTTCTTAAAAAATTTCTCGTATAATCGCTGTCATTATTAGTCGAATCTTGTTTAAACGGAATAGAATTTTTAGCAATATATTCTTCTATTTCATTACGTGTAACCTTTAAAAGAGGGCGGATAAATCTATCTCTTGACTGAATCCCCTTTAACCCTTCTAAGCCGGTACCTCTAAATATTCTCATAAGCACAGTTTCGCATATATCGTCTGCATGGTGAGCAAGTGCGATATGATCGACCATACCATTAGATAAAAGATCTTCAAAAAATTCATATCGAAGTATTCGAGCGGCTGACTCTAAGGAAACCTTATTTGATAGCGCATATTCGGGTGCATTTACCGATATGCCAATAAATTCTAAGCCATGTTGTGTAGCAAATTCCTTAACGAATTCACTATCGGCAATAGATTCTTCTCCCCTTATTCCGTGTTCGACATTAATTACGATGATTTTAAATCTGCGATCGGGATAACTCATCAGCAAAGATAACAGACACATTGAATCTGCACCGCCTGATACCGCAACCCCCACTTTCCCGGTGAGAGCGGTCATTGAATCATACACTCGACGATAAAAATTTTCCATATTACTATTATCGACATAAAATTCGATTTTGTCAAGCATCAATAAAA
>CAZUET010000147.1:0-3290 GCA_964619685.1 uncultured Christensenellaceae bacterium | reverse complement strand
ATAAAATTAAAGTTGTTTTATAAAAAAATTTATGTATTGGTATCAAAACTATTGGATTTATATTAATCTTGTATTTTTTTACTATAGAAATAGTTATTTGAGATATCAAACCTTTTTGTGGAGCTATTTCAACTTCTTCATAATTTACACCAAAAAAAAATCACTAACAAAAAAATCGGGTATTGACTTAAAGCGAAATCAATATTATAATATAATTATGGAAAATGAAGTTTCACTAAAAATCGGCGATACCGTTAAGGTAAACGTAAATAATTACTCAATAATCGGCTATTTAGGTAAAGGGAAAGGCGGGTTTTCTTATCTTGCAGAGCGTAACGGTGTACAATATGTACTGAAACAGATTCATCATGAACCTTGTAGCTATTATTCGTTCGGAAATAAAATAGAAGCGGAATATAATGATTATAATAGACTGGTCGCTACCGGTATTAGAATTCCAAAGCTTTTTGAGATTGATTTTACTTCAGAACGACTTGTTAAAGAGTATATCGAGGGTGTAACCGTTATGGACGCCGTTAAAAATGATTTGGATATTAGTAAGTATATCGATCAAGCTCACATAATGGCAGATAAAGCAAGGACTAAAGATCTTAATATTGATTATTTTCCTACTAACTTTATAATAGCTAACGATGGTTTGTATTATATTGATTATGAGTGCAATGAGTACAGTGACGAATGGAATTTTGATAATTGGGGAATTAAGTATTGGCATAGAACTCCCGAATTTCTCGAATACATCAAAAATAACGAATAGAATATAGTTTTTTTACACTTATATTTGCTTTTTTTAATTTTTAAATATATAATTAGTTCATGAATATTCACGAATGTAATTTATGTCCTAATAAATGCGGAATCGACCGTAATATTTCGGTCGGTATCTGTGGAGTAGGTGCTGAGCCTCGTATCGCTCGAATTGGGCTTCACATGTACGAAGAACCATTGATATCGGGTAAGAAAGGGAGCGGAACTATTTTCTTTTCGGGATGTAATATGCAGTGCATATTCTGTCAGAATTATGATGTCAGTACAAAAGCAAAGGGTTACAATGTGACAGTTGACGAAATCATTAACGGCATTAAGCAATTAGAACAGAGTGGAGCTCATAATATCAATTTTGTTACACCGACGCATTATGCTCATATCGTTAAAGAAGTTTTATTGAAATATAAACCGTCCATACCGATTGTTTATAATAGTTCAGGTTACGAAAGCGTCGAAACATTACGAGAATTGGATGGACTTATTGATATATATCTACCGGATTTTAAATATGTTGACTCTGACTTATCGTATAAATTGTCGGGAAAGAGTAATTATTACGAAATAGTTATCCAAGCACTGGACGAAATGTATAGACAGGTTTCCAATACCGTTATAGAAAATGGATTGATGAAGAGAGGTATGATCATTAGACACCTTGTTTTACCCGAAAATACCCAAGACAGTCTGAGAGTGCTTGAAGTTATTAAAAAGCGTTACGGGAATAATATTTGGTTATCGATTATGAGCCAATACACTCCTCAAGGAAAAGCTATCGAAATTCCGCCTTTTAATAGACCGCTTAAGAAGCTTGAATATACAAGAGTTGTGCAAGCAGCTAAAAGGTTAGGCTTCGAGAATTGCTTTATTCAATCAATGGATAGCGTAGGAGAGGGCTTTATACCGCCATTTGTTGGCGATACACTTTATTAGAGAGGATATAATATGAGTTATACGGCAAGAAGATATAAAAAAGGTAATACGGAGAGTTTTACATTAGGTACGACACTTACAATAGAGTTGTTAAAACAAAAGCCACATATTTGTAAGCAAGTTTACCTACATCAAGATTGTCAAGGTGTTGGTGCCGATACTATCATCGAGTTATGTAAAAAAAACAATGTTCCATATGAATATAATAACAAAGTATTCAATGTACTTTCTCAAAAGGAGAACTGTTTTGCAATAGGAATCTTTTCAATTTTTGAAGAAGAATTAGATCCTAATACTAATCATGTTGTTCTTGTTAACCCTTCAAATTCAGGTAATTTAGGTACTATAATGAGATCTATGTGCGGATTTGGAATAAAAGATCTTGCAATCATTTCTCCTGCTGTAGATATATATGATCCGAAAGCGGTTAGAGGCTCAATGGGTGCATTATTCGATATTAAATTTAAGTATTTCGATAGCTTTGATGAATATCTTAAAAGTGTAAGCAGTAGAGTTTTATATCCGTTTATGCTCCAAGCGGAAGAATCATTAGGTAATGTTCAATTTGAATATCCGTCTTCATTAATTTTCGGTAATGAAGCATCAGGGCTTCCTCGTGAATTTTTAAATATAGGAAAGCCGTTAATAATAAATCATTCACATGATATCGATTCACTTAACCTACCGATTGCAGTAAGTATTTCATTATACGAATATACAAAGAAAGAGTTTAATTAACAAAAAAAATGACCCGTTCTCGAAATTGGAACGGGTCATTTTTATTTGAAAGCTACAGTCTATTTTCGGGAAGAAGGTCCTCTCTATCTCTATCGAATAGATCGTAATAGGTTACGAATATTAATGTCGGATAATAACAGCAAATTGCGATCATCATAAATATATCGGCTAATTTTTGTAACCAACTAATATTTGTGAATGAAATACCAATTTGAAGGGCAAATAAAGGAATGAGTGGAACGATAAATGAAAGCGCAACATCAATAGTCTTTGGTCCTACCGTTCTAATAGAGAGCGAAACAGAATCACGTACCTTTTGTCCTGTACAAACGATATTAGGTGCAGTCATTGAGAATAAAGATATTATAAATACCATAATAACAAAAGCCACAATCATAAATATCAAGCTCAATATAAAGGTAGCAATATTATCGCCGGTGAGTGTAAACCATAAAGAAGTGACTAAGGACACTAAAATGCCGTATATGAATATCAATGCATAAACACAAGCAAGTGATGCAAAGCTTGGCATAATATTCTCATTTATTCTTTTGAGAATATTGGTTATCTGGAATTTACCAGTTCTCATATGTCTTTGCATCGTACCAATAAATATTGATAGAAGTAAGCTCAAAAGAAGCATTATTCCAAACATTTCAAGATAATAAGTCCAAGGACTACTGTTTAGATCGCTAACCCAGTCATGGATCGTTTTAAAATTAAATTCGGTTACCTGGAAAAAGTTAATAAACAATTTTATAGTCGAACTAAAAGTAGAAACAAAGCTCATTAATATCGAAGGAATTACCGATAATAGAGCGAGTTTCCAAAAG
>CAZUET010000146.1:0-3339 GCA_964619685.1 uncultured Christensenellaceae bacterium | reverse complement strand
GTAAATGGTTGTATTTTACAAAATGTTGTGATAATATATTGTTAACAATTTTAAGGAGATCGAAAAATGCAAGATTGGTTAAAGTATTTTTTTCTAAGCTATTTCTCGGATAAGCGCACACAGGAAGCCCATAAGCGAAGCTTTTTAAACGGACTTGGCTGTTATCTGCTTTCCTTAATCTTGTTATTGTTCACTCTTTTTGGCGGATATACCGCAGCAATGCCGTCACATTTAAACGATGCTACCGAATACCGTAATGCAGTCTACTCGGTTTTAAATAATAATACAATCACAATAGACGATAATACCATTTCAGTTCACGATCAAACCGACAATGCAATTTCAATAAACACCATTAAAGATACCCAAAGTAATGATTGTAATATCATTATCGATACAAGAGATATTAAAAGCACATATACCACTTTTGATATCAAGTATACCAAGGATGATTCTGCTATCACATATGACGAATATCTCGACCTATCCAAAGAGGATAAAGCCAGTTTTACATTCACCGCAGAATATTCAGATACACCCATCCATTTCACAGACGAGCTGATCTCGTCTTATGAAGAATATCTAAATAGTGTAGATGACGAATCTATACAATCGAGTTATTTAGACATCTTAGCATCTAAGCCTTCAATGAATAAGGATGAATATTCTATAGCACTCTACGAGATCTACGTAACTGCATATTATCCCGAGGATGTTCGCTCCTTAGATCTTTACACCTTTGCGCCAACTTTACGCACATATTACGAAAGTCTTATCGACCAAAATCGTTCTAAATCATTCTTCGTAATCTATAACGATTTGATTTATGCCCGTTTTTATGGCAAAAATGACATTTGCTATACCGCATCCGCATCACCGTCTCAGCTAAAAGACAGAACTATAATATCAACCGATTGCAGTGATATAAATAATCTGATTGACGGACTGTTTAAGGATGCATTTAGTGCATCGAGCACCACCATTATCATCGAATACGCACTTAATCTCGTGCGGTTAAGCGCACTTATAATAATCGGTTCGCTCGTACTTGCACTAATTTGTTGGTTAATTCTCCGCTCGACGGGAAATTACAGATATTCCGCATATATAACCACATTCCATATTTTGCTTTTATATACACCGTTTTCAGCATTAATAGGCGGTTTAGTCGGATTTATTTCAAGCTGGTTTATGGGTAGGAATACGGCTTACCTCGTTGCATCTCTCGTTTACATCGTTTTACTATGCTGTAGAATGATAGTATACACATTGTGCACAATAATCCGAGAGCGTAAAAAATAACTTTTATAAAAGGGTACGATGGAAAAAAACCTTCGCACCCTTTTTTTATTTAGTATAATTGAATACCCAAAGAAGGCTCTATTACAGATAGCTTATCGGGATCTATAGAAATATAAACCTCTTCGCCAATATCGTCAGAATCTACGGATACTACTATTTGAGCTTCGCCTACGCTACATACCGCATATTTTTCATGTCCGTAATCAAGCACTTTTTCTACTCTTGCTTTCATTCCGTCATCAGCAATTTTAGTATCATCAACGTTGAATTTAAAGTTAAGTGCACATCCGCATATCTTTTCGCTGACATGGGTGAATATTTCATCGGTCATCTTTTGAGTACATAAGAATCTATGATCTCCGATGAATACATTGTAATTTTTCACTTTAGTCTTCTTTTCTTTACCGTCAACAATGTCGGTTACTACAGCTTTTTCTTTTAGAATGCTACCATTAAGAGCATTTACTTCGGGTAATGCCTCTACAAGAACTTCGCCATCTCTTATCAATGTAATTTGTTTAAGATCGATATCGATACTGATATTATTCTGAGAGCAATCAAAATCTTCGGAAACGGTCGCAAATAACAGCTGTCCGTCAATACTTAGTGTTAACATTTTTGAACCGTTAATAATCTCGGTATTAATTATCTCAGCATTAATACCACCGCCGACAGTAATTGCCTTTGTAGGTATTTCAACATCTACCGATCCATTATCAATGCTCAATGCGGAAGGAAGTGCTATAGTTTCTTTACCAATTGTAAGCTTACCGTTACATACATTACCAACAACTTGACCAAATGAAGGAATGCGAGGAATAACACTCTCACCTGTTTCCTTATCAAATACATGGATCTCACTAAGATTAATAGCTACATCTACAATATCTCCTGGTACAAGGCAGGATCCTGCCGATGCACGAAGAATAAGCTTAGTAGCACTATCTTCTATAGATAGCTCGCTTGCTTCTAAGTTAAAGTCGGCATACACTTGATCGTTGACGCCTAACTCCTCTACATTCATTACTCTACATTTAGCGTGGTAGGGATATTCCTTGATATTAGTGGTAATATGCTCTGCACGAATACCGATATTAACACCTATATCACCGTTAAGATATTTCTTATTGACCTTACGGAAGTACTCTGCAGGTGCGGATAATTCAAGGTCGGTTCCGTCAAAGTATATCTTGACAATATCTCCGTCCTTAACTAACTTTCCGCCAAAGAAGTTCATTTGGGGCGTTCCGATAAATCCTGCAACGAACTGATTACAGGGATAACGGTATAAATTACGTGGAGTATCTATCTGTTGAATAAAGCCATCCTTCATAACAACGATACGAGTACCCATTGTCATTGCCTCGGTTTGGTCGTGAGTAACATAAATAAATGTTGTTTGCAATCTTCTATGAAGCTTAGATATCTCCGATCTCATAGCCGTTCTTAGCTTAGCATCTAAGTTACTAAGAGGCTCGTCAAGAAGGAATACCTTAGGCTCACGGACGATAGCACGACCTAATGCAACACGCTGTCTTTGACCACCGGACATTGCGTTTGGTTTACGATCCAAGTATTCTGTAATACCTAAAATATCTGCAGCCTCTTTGATTCGACTGTCAATTTCTTCCTTAGGCAAATTGCGAAGTTTCAGACCGAATGCCATATTATCATAGACAGTCATATGCGGATAAAGAGCATAGTTTTGGAACACCATAGCAATATCTCTATTTTTAGGTGCTACATAGTTCATATACTCATCACCGATATACAATTCACCGGCGGTAATTTCCTCGATACCTGCAATCATTCTAAGGGTGGTAGACTTACCGCAACCGGATGGACCGACAAATACGATAAATTCTTTATCCTCTATTTCCATAGAAAAATCATTGACTGCTTTCACACCGTTTGGATATACCTTATATATGTGATTCAATTTAAGTTTTGCCATTTTGTTCACCTCATTATTACTGTATCGAGCATATTACTATGCCCGATTCAAGGGTTATTAGTTTTCTTTCTCTGTATAACGGA
>CAZUET010000145.1:0-3369 GCA_964619685.1 uncultured Christensenellaceae bacterium | reverse complement strand
AGACATTAATGACTAATTTAAGGAGAACCGTGTATGAAAATCGACGCTCACAAATTGACAATTGATCAACGAGTACGCCTAACAATGGGTATTGATATTTGGTCCAACTATGACATTGACGGTCAACTATATAAATTCAAGTTATCGGACGCTACCGTTGGTATGCGTACATTTGATTTGACCAACAAAAACGATTCGCATCCCATTCCTGCCATTGCATTTCCGTCATCTCAGATAATCGCAAATACTTGGAATTTGCCACTTGTTAAGAAAATGGGTAATGCCATTGCAAATGAGGCTATTGAATTCGGTATCGATGTAGTTTTAGGACCGGGTTTGAACATTAAGCGTCTACCTACCAATGGTAGGAATTTTGAGTATTTTTCCGAAGATCCGTATTTAGCAGGTATGCTTGGAAAATCGTACATTGAAGGTGTCCAGGAGAAGCATATAGGTACTTGTATGAAACATTATTGCTGTAATAATAGCGAATTCAGTCGTCTGTGGGCGAGCATGGATGTCGATGAGCGTACATTGAGAGAAATATATCTTGAAGTATTCCGCATTGCCGCTCAAGCAAAGCCTTGGAGTGTAATGTGTGCATATAATCTTGTAAACGGAAGAAGAATGTCCGAGCATGGCAAACTTTTTGGAATATTGCGTGACGAATTCGGTTTCGATGGATTAATAATGTCCGACTGGGGTGCAGTTAAGGATGTAAAAGCGACCGTTGAGCAAGGTCTTGCATTGACAATGCCATTTGAAGAGCATCTCCAAAAGGAGCTACTCGAATATGCTCATAAAGGCGAGCTTGACGAGGTTGCACTTAATAAGTGTGCACAAGAGGTTATAGATTTCGCTGAAAAGCTCGAAGCGGAAAGTAAGCTAAGAAAGATTGATATGACCAAGGACGAGCGCAGAGCTATTGCACTTGAAATTGCTCGTGAGGGTATGGTATTACTTAAAAATGAAGATGTACTCCCCCTTAGGACGGATGAGACTGTTTTTGTAACCGGAGCTCCGTCATTTAGGTATTATTATGGTGGCGGTTCATCAGAGGTTACTCCCGAAGTTCCCTTTTTACCTTTGGTAGATGCAATAAAGGCTGAAGGATACGATGCCGAATGGTACGAGTCTGTTTGGGAATCTAACGGTCATCAATGTCATGTAGGTAATATGCCCGAAGCACTTAAGCGTGCAGCAATAGCAGACGTAACGGTATTGACCGTTGGTGATCCGAATTCTTGTGAAAGTGAAGGTGTAGATCGTCAAACGATCAGACTTTCAAAGGAAGAAGAGATCGTAATAAAAGATTTTGCAAGAGTTGCCAATAAGCTTGTTGTGGCGGTATATGCAGGTGCAGCAATCGATATGCACGAATGGATCGAATATGTAGATTCTGTAATTTGGGTAGGTTATCCCGGTCAATACGGTCATAAGGTTCTTGCCGAGATTCTTTCGGGTAAGGTTAATCCCAGCGGAAGACTTAGCGAGACGTTCCCGTTAGAGTTGTCCGACGTGCCTGCTGAAAATGCATACCGTGATTCTACAGTTATGGAGTATGAGGAAGGCTTGAATGTTGGTTATCGTCATTTCTCAACATATGGTGAGCAGGTATTGTTCCCATTTGGATATGGTTTAAGCTATTCCGAATTCGAGTATGATAATCTTGAAGTTGTGCCGTCAGGGGATGGTTTTGATGTATCATTTGATGTGATTAATGTTTCCGAAGTAGACGGCTACGATGTTCCTCAAATTTATATTTCTGAAATGGTTGCTAAGGTATACCGTCCCGAATTGGAACTTAAAGGGTTTACTAAGGTATTCGTTAAGTCGGGAGAATCCGAAAGAGTTACAATACATCTTGACCGTCATTCATTCGAATACTATTCCGTTGCAGATAATAAGTGGGTAGTACATAATACCAAATTTGATATTGTAGTTGCCGCTAATGTAGAAGAACCCGTACTTCATCAAGTCGTTAATTACAAATAAAGAGCATAAGCCAATCAAAAAAATGTCTATATAATCTTGGTCTTGATATGTAGTGGTATGACCGTAACTGGACAACTTTCGCTGATAAGTCCGACCAAGAAGGTACAGCACGAAACATTCGGTGTATATCTATTATAGGATATTACCAAGCATTTTTATCAAAAGAAATCGGGTAACGACCAAATTATCGTCGTCCCGTTATTATGGGTAATGTAGTCAATATCGAAAGCGGTGTATATCATGGTATCACCGATTCTTCAAGTCACTGTTATAGCGTTCAATGGATGCTGTCGATTCTAAGACTGTTTGGACGGAATTTGTTGTAAGTGTCGATAATGAATATACTATCAAATTATATGTATAGGAGGTATAAATATGGTTTATAAGCAAATAGATCTTTATGAGTATTTTAATGTAGATAGACAAGGTGCGACCGGCGGAATACTGACGGTATTCCAAAGAATGCAATCTATTGAAATGAAACATAAGCTTCGTCCTGCAATGCTCGTTGTGCCTGGTGGCGGATACGGTTTTTTATCTGAAAGAGAGGGCGAGCCGGTAGCATTGGCATATTTATTCAATGGCTATGTATCCTTTGTTTTGAGCTATTCCATATTTACAGCATATCCTACTCCGCTCAATGAAGCGTTGATGGCTATGGCGTATATCAAGGAAAATGCCGAGCTTTATCATGTAGATAAAAACCATGTAGGTATTATCGGTTTTTCGGCAGGCGGACATTTATCGGGATTGGTTATTACGGCTACCGAAGAAGAAAAGGCATTTTTGAATGGAAGACCATGTACACCCGACGCTGCGGTCTTGACATATCCTGTTGTAGTAATGGACGAGTTTACCCATAAGGGTACAAGAGATATTATTACCGACATGGGTAGAATTCCATATGATAAGCTATCCATCGAAAAGAGAGTCACAGAGCATACGCCTCCTATTTTTGTTTGGTCGACCTTTGAAGATAATGCCGTGCCTGTTGAAAATTCGCTTATACTTGTCAATGCACTTAAAAAGGTTGGCGTTCCATTTAGTATACACATTTTTGAGAAGGGTTGGCACGGACTAAGCCTAAGTAATATTGAGGTTAACGACGATAATCCCCAAGATAGAGAGCTTCTTCACGTTGGAAAATGGTTAGATCTAACGATTGACTGGTTGCAATCAAGGGGATTTAGGGTTGTAATAGAGAATAAAAAAGGAGAGTAGATTGTGATTAAATTTATTGAACCGATTCGTGCTTTTGTATTAAGTGGAAGTAATTATAGTTATGTAATGTATGTCAATCAAGACGGATCGTTACAGCACGCTTATTACGGTAAAAAAATAGAAGGTAGAGATGCAGAATTTATTATAAAGACA
>CAZUET010000144.1:0-3472 GCA_964619685.1 uncultured Christensenellaceae bacterium | reverse complement strand
ATTATATATTTGTCAATGAAGGTCGTGCCTCAATGACGTTTCTTGATTAAATCTTAACATTGATCAACCGACTTGCTCTACCGTGTATCCGCTGAATGCTGTTGCATCATAGCTTAGCTTGGTTCCGTCTACTGCATATAGCGGTAAAAGCACCTTTTCTCCATTATGACGGTTATTATGATTTTCACATACGCTTGCTAATTGCTTGATTACATAGCCTTCAATGGAAAAATGTGACCAATTCCAGTGCGGTACTAAAACACCGCCCTCATACTTAGTCAGTACCTTACTCATATCGGTATCGTCTACAGAATATGCAATTGGGTAGTAAATTTTTGCACCGCTTGCAAATGCGTTAGCCGATAGTTCTAAGTTCTTATTCATCGATATGAATTGGACTTCGGTAACGGTAGCAAATGCAGAGGTTTGAATGGATGAGTATATTGCAGAAATAATCAAAAATGATATCTGAGTACCCTTGAATGCATTTTCAGATACCGTCAAGCCCTTACCTCTTAGCGATAAAGACTTCAATCCGCTACAACCCTCAAATGCACTAACGCCGATATAATATAACGACGATGCAGATGTGAAATCTATGGCGTTATAGCCTATACATTTTCCTCTTAGCTCGCATTCATAGCGATGTAAGCATTTATCGTCACCCTCACAATCAACTAAGCCTGTACAGTCTGCAAATGCGTAATCACCGATACTCTCGACATATGAACCTATGGTCACATATTCAAGAGTTGTTACATTGTAGAATGCATAAGGCTCTATTTCTATACAGTTAAAATCGGTAAGGTATAGTGCATTTATAGTGGTATTCATAAATGCTCTTGTACCTATTATGACATATCCTTTACCCTTACCAAATGTTTGATAATATCCGTCAGAGGTCTTATATACGCCCATGGATGCTTGCTCCGATGCGCTGATTCCGTGTGCATACGAAATAATATCGGTAGGATATGCTATTAGCTTAGATACGTTATTTTCTTGCCATACAAACAATGCTCCGTTCAATACAAAGTATTTTGCATTATTCGAATCGACCTTGATATTACTGAGCTTAGGTGTATTCTCGATAGCACCGAGTACGAAGTCACCGTTTTCAAGGGTATAGGGTGAAGCAAGATCATTTAAATCCTTGCCTAAGCTTAGCCTTGCTATTGAAGTACCTGAAAAAGCACCTGCTCCTATCTCACGCACGCTTAACAGTGTTACATTGTTAAGGGTAACGGAATTATCATATACGGTAGTATGTTTCAATGCCTTATCAAAAGGAATATCACAAATATCACTTCCCGACGATACGGTAAGTCCACGTGCATATGCGTATGCACCGATATATTCAAGATTACTTGCAACAAATGCTATCCTTGTATTTGCAAAGGCATATTCGCCTACCGTCTTAACGGTATTAGATACAAATGTATTTTCACTTACGGTGCTTAAATCGGTAGCGAAGAATGCACCATCACCTATCTCACTAAGTCCACCGCTAATAGTAAATGTAGAAGTCGACGAGCCTAATAGAGTATTCTTTGCGAATGCGTATTTTCCTATCACTGCTCCGTCTCCGAATACTATATTGACATTTTGCAAGGCTCCGCTCTTAACTCCTAATACATCTAAACCATTTTCTCCGCCAAATTCTACATTTGCAAAGGCATATTCGCCAATCATATTTACGGAATTAAGTTTAACAGAAGTCAATGGAACGGCAGAAAAACCGTGATCGTCAATTATTTCTAAACTGTCGGACGGAATATCAATGCTTTTTATCGCTGTACCCACAAACGCATATTTTCCGATATATTCCAAACTGCTTTGACCTCTCGATCCAAATACTACATTAGTAAGTGATCCTACTCCGTACAATGCTTTATCCTCGATATATCTTAATTGAGAGTTAAACTCTATGCTCTTTACATTCGTCGATACGTTAGATGCAAATTCACTGCCTACGCCCACAACAGTCAAGCCGTCTATTTCATCGGGGAAATAAATGCTTTCCGAACAATATTGACAGGTAAGATGATCTTTTTTCATTCCAACTATCTCTATACCTTTCTCGGTAATGACATACTCAAAGCATGAACTTGGTGTATAAAGGAATAGATTTTGTTCTGCCTCGGGATATTCTAACACATATTCGCTATCTTTATATCCTAATGCTTTAAGATATGCTATTACGTTAGTCGCACTATATGGAGCTTTAACGGTAATACCTTCATGCATTACAAACAATGCGGTAGCGTCGTTATCGGGTAAATCTATAACATCGTCTTGGATGTGTACATATAATAACGAATTACAGTTATCGAATGCACCCTCTCCTATTCCCTCTATCGAAGACGGAATGCTTATCTCGGTTATTCCGTCACAGTCAGCAAATGCGTATGAACCGATATTGGTTACAAATCCGCTAAACACAACATTAGTTATTGCAGAATTCCTAAATGCTTCATTGCCGATAGTAGTCAAAGCGGAAGATGTCGGTATATCGTTAAGTGCGGTATTTTTGAATGCACCGTTCGATATCTCCTTTACGGTATTGGGCAGTTTTACACTATCTAACGCTCTACAAGAAGCAAAGGCGTTTTCGGGTATTATCTCTATATGCGTTTCGCTTAGATCTACATATGTCAAATTATAACAACCCTCAAATACTCCAGACGGTAGCATTACTATCGTATCAAGAAGCTCAACGCTTTCTATTGCCGAATTACCGCTGAATGCATTCTTTGATATAGATGATACCTGCTTACCCTCGATATAATACGGAATTACTATATTTCTCGAACTAAGCATGCTATTTAATCCGATGATTTCGATCTTACCGTTGCTTTCCCTATACAATAGGTCGCTCTTTACCGATACCTCTTTATAACCAATACCGAAACGATTTAGGTTATCAAAAAGCTGTGATCTAATAGGTAAATACACGAATGCTCCGTCGACAAATATTCTCTTTTCAAAATCTGTTGCATACGCATCAGATTCAAAGTGAATAGTCTTAATATTACAATTATCGAATGCAC
Source organism: uncultured Christensenellaceae bacterium (assembly GCA_964619685.1). GTDB lineage: Bacteria > Bacillota > Clostridia > Christensenellales > CAG-1252 > RUG14300. The sequence goes on along the minus strand of CAZUET010000144.1, from coordinate 422 downwards.
CAACTCCCACAGATATAGGCGAATTTATAGAATCATACGGTACTACAACCGTTCTAATATCATCTTGAACACCATAGAATGCGTAATTGTCTATACCAACAACATTAATTCCGTTAATGGACGACGGAAGTATAACAATAGAATTATTATTTAGTGGTGATGTCGATAAGAAGGTATGTAACAACACTTTTTCGTCCTTTACGGTATATAAGATACCGTTATCCTTATCGAAGATGATATTGCCAAAATCATATTTATGATTGCCATTATCGGTCAAGACCGCAATTTCGACAAGGTTTGTACAACCTGCGAATGCTTTATTACTTATTTCGACAAGGTTTTCACCGCCATATATTGCAGTTAATGCTGTATTATAGGCAAATGCACCAACACCGATGATTGTTACATTGTTACCCAAATAT
>CAZUET010000143.1:0-3575 GCA_964619685.1 uncultured Christensenellaceae bacterium | reverse complement strand
ATTAAAATATATGTATCATTATTGTTGTGTTTCACCATACTTACAATAAAAAAGGTATTCGTTTATTCGAATACCTTTTTTGTATTTTGTGATTAACGGTTATTAAGCGTTACCTTTTTCGATATTTTTGATAAGATCTTTATAGGTCTTGGGGAAGTACTCTAAGGAGTTATCGTCGATTGAATTCTCAAATGCCTTCTTAGCCTTTGCTAATTCGATGGATTGAGCCTCACTGTAGAGATCTTGCCAAATGTAGTAACCAATGCTACCTACTTCGAATGTAATCTCGTTTGTACCGTCGAAAACAACAGGATTCTCGCCGTCCTCTAACTCTGCATACTTATTAGTGATATAGTTCAGGTCGAGCTTTACATAATCGTCATCAATCTTAGTTACATTTTCTTCATTAACATCGCCAACCTTACCTGTTACCATGATAAAGAATACACCGTAATCGGGAGATACTACATAGCCATAAGAACCAACACCGTTTGCAGCAAGTTCTTCACACTTAGCTTCGTACTCTTTAACCATACCGGAATCGATATCTTCGGGAGTCATTAAGTAATTAAGATCCTTATTAAGATTAGAGAACATACCGGGGTCCATATTATATCTATAGATATAGTCATGCATAATCTCATTCTTCTTAGCAAGATCGTCACCGCAAGCAGTAATCTCTTCGTTAAGAGCGTTTACAACATCCATTGCATTTACAATACCTACATACTTTTTAGCAGGGCAAGCTTCACAAGTACAGTTAACTGTTCTATTACCTGCATCGTCATAGCTTACGCAAGGATCGTTTTCAACGGAAGAATCAAGACCGAACCACTTCTTCAATGTATCGAATGCAATGGATTCGCCGTTGTAGTTAGAACAACGAGGACAATCGCACTCTTCTTCTTCACAAGTAGCGTCAGCCTTATAATCAAGATTACTTTCCCAAACGGTAATCTCATTTATTAAGCTTTCAGAATATTCTTTGATAACTTCGTCATTAGCAACCTTTTCAGCCTTAAAGTCATCGATCTTCTTTTGGGTATCTTCGTCAAATTGGAACAATACATGAGATACATAGTAGTATCCAAAATCTTCATTCTCATAGTTCTTATGAACGATGGTTTCGAATGGGTTGTTCTCAATTGTACTCTTATTATATTTATCGGTCTTATAAGCGCTTAATGCCTTTTCAACTAACTCGTCATACTTAGCTAAAACATCTTGGTAAGTTACTTTCACGGTTGATGTAATCTTTTGAGTATATGCGGAGTTAACTTGCTCGCCATAAGCAACATAGAGATAGTAATCATAGGTTCTATAATTCTTCTCTAATTGGTCGATAGTTCTCTTCATAGCTGTACGAGCAATCTTAAGCTCACGGGTAGCTTCTTTATATTCCTCGTCAGACATACCGTCCTTAATATAATCGTCTTCATTGATCTCGAAAACGAATTTAGCAAGAATCTCGGTATTATTATTAGTAGCGTCAGCAATCTCCTTATCGTGATCGTGCTCGTCAGTCTCCTCGGTAGGTTGAGTTCTATCGGTCAAAGCGGTAACGATATCTACGGTAAAGGTCTTACTATAATCGCCATAGGTAACTGTGATCTCTTGATCTTCTACAGCCTTAGAAGCGCTGAATCCAGTAACGGAAAGGAATCTATTAGGGATAACAACATCTTCGCCATCGGAATACTTAGCAACAACCTTCATACCTGCAAGATTAATAGTAGCGTTGGAATTGACCTCGTAAACTAAGCGGTTGGGCTTAGAAACGATAATGATATCATAGAATCCCTTAGGAGTTTCGTCTTTATCTTCGTTCAATGCGTCAAACTCTCCACGAACCTCTTCTACATAGTCATCGAAAAGGCTTTCAATCTGTTCATTAGCGGTGTGGATAGCATTATTGATATAGGAATAATCTGCACAAACAACTTCCAAGATAGCTTGTATCTCGTTACATCTATCTACATAGTATTGCTCCAATTGGTCTACCTTACTGAAATCGTATGATTTCTTAGCAGTGCTGTTAGCAATCATATTTTGAACCTTATCGGCTTTATCTGTCATATTAAGACCAAGCTTATAAAGCTCGTCGATATTTCTCAATACATAGAGAGCGTTTTTAGCAAGAGATTCGTTACTATCTGCGAATGTCTTGTCCAAATTACTCATATATTGTTGGAACTGCTCTGCACTGATGTAGCCGTAAGAATAGTATTGATAGATATAGGAATAATATCTGTAGAAAGAAGTATACAATTCGTTTACATCTACAACAGAAACTCTGTCACCGTAAGTAGCGGTGGCGGTAATTTGTTTTGAGTATCTTTCGTCATTTCTCTTAAGCAAGCTGGCGTCGGTATCGCAAGCACAGAATACACACGATAAAACCAATGCGGATAAGATGACTAAAACAATCAATTTTAATCTGAATTTCATTATGTTTCTCCTTATTTGATAGCAACTTAGAGATATGCCTCGGCATAAAGTTGCATAGTCACTTGTATATTATACATAAAATGTTTAAATATAGCAATTATTTTTATTAAAATAAATTGTAATTTCCGTTAGCATAACTTAAAAATTTTATCAAAAATTCCATTTTGTCGGCAAGTGAGCCTCTAAAAAGCAAAAATTCGACTTGTTTTGCGGTTACAACAGGATAGACGGGCTTTTGAACGGTCTTAAGGGCTTGGTTAAAAGCGACGCTCTTAAGATAGTCGGGCGAAACAAATTTCAGCCTCAAATACTTGGCATCCACTTCCGCCTTTTCTACGCCACATCTCGAAGCAAGAACTCTGATAAGTGATACTCTTCCAAGGTTTTTTACACTCTCCGGCAACTCACCATACAATTCCTTGAAGTCCTTTTCAAACTCTTCTCTGTCCTTTGGCGACTCGAATTCAGCGATCCTCTTATAGACCTTTAACCGTTCACGCTCGCCTGCAATAAGGCTTTCGGGAAGATATGCATCGACCGACGCACTCACCTCGCAAAGTGTTGATATACCCGATATATCGCCCTTGAGAAGCATAATAGTTTCTCTAAGCAATCGGCAATACATATCATATCCTATCTTTTCGACATGACCATGCTGTTCTCTTCCAAGCACACTTCCGGCACCCCTTATTTCGAGATCTCTTAGTGCAAGATTGTATCCGCTACCGAGATCGGTATTTTCCATTAATGCATTGAAGCGCTTTTCGACATCTCCCGTCGGCACATACCCCTCGGGATAGGTAAAATAGGCAGTTGCACTGCGAGCACTTCTTCCTACTCTACCCTTGAGCTGATACATCTGCGACAGCCCCAATCGATTGGCTTCGATAACGAATAGCGTATTGGCATTAGGAACATCTATACCGTTTTCGATTATTGTTGTCGATAAAAGAATATCCGCTTCCTTAGTATAAAACCTATAAATGGTTGTTTCAAGGTCTTTTGAGGGCATTTGTCCGTGTCCCAATGCAATACGGGCATCGGGCATTAGCCGTTGCAGTTTATTATAAAAGGAATATATTTTTTCTATACTATTATACAATATGAATACCTGTCCGCCACGATTA
>CAZUET010000142.1:0-3606 GCA_964619685.1 uncultured Christensenellaceae bacterium | reverse complement strand
GCCTATTAATTATTATAATAATCTACTTCAAATTGTCTCGATTAATTATTAATTACTATTTATCGAAAAGTTTCTTATACTTAGCGTATCTTGCCATGGATTCCTCTTCGTTGATTTGGAAGAGTTCCTCAGCTCTTACGTTAACTTTCTTCAATTGTGCGTATCTATTCTCACCCTCTAAGAAGGTCCTATAATCCTCTCTCTTAGGTTCTTTACTATCTAAGATGAACGGATTCTTACCTTGCTCTTCAAGAGTAGGATTATAACGATATAATTGCCAATATCCGCAGTCAACTGCTTTCTTTTCTTCTAATTGGCTACCGCCCATATCCTTCAAACCTTGGTTGATACAAGGTGCGTATGCAATGATAAGGGAAGGTCCGTGATATGCTTCTGCTTCCATGATTGCGTCCAAGAATTGCTTTTGGCTTGCACCCATCGAAACTTGAGCAACATATACATAACCATAGCTCATTGCCATCATACCGAGGTCTTTCTTCTTTGTTCTCTTACCGCTTGCAGCAAATTTAGCAATGGATCCGGTAGGAGTGGACTTTGATGATTGACCACCTGTATTACTGTAAAGCTCGGTATCTACTACTAAGATATTTACATCTTCGTTCATAGCCAAGACATGATCTAAGCCACCGTAACCGATATCGTATGCCCAACCGTCACCACCGATAATCCAGATAGACTTCTTAACTAAGCAATCCTTTTCGGAAAGAATCTTTTCGACCACATCGTCACATGCACAACCACAGCCTTGACATCCTTCCAATATCTTGAGAAGTTCAGCACTTGCCTTCTTACTTCCTTCAGCATCTTCCATATTATCGATCCATGCTTGACAAGTAGCCTTGACACCCTCGTCATTTGCTAAGGATGCGAATTCCTCGATAAGTCCCTTCAATCTATTACGGCGTTGGGTAACTGCTAAGTTCATACCATAACCGTATTCAGCGTTATCCTCGAACAAGCTGTTTGCCCAAGCAGGTCCGTGACCCTTATCGTTCTTAGTATAAGGACAAGTAGGAGCAGATCCACCGTAGATGGATGAACAACCGGTAGCGTTAGCAATAATCATTCTGTCGCCAAACATTTGGGTAATGACCTTGATATAAGGAGTTTCGCCACAGCCTGCACATGCACCGGAGAACTCAAACAACGGCTTATTGTATTGGCTGAAAATGGTATTATTACGCTTGATAGGAGCATCTGTTTCGGGAAGTGATACAGAGTAATCCCAGTTAGCTTCGTCAGAATCTCTAACCTCTGCGAAAGGCTTCATTTCGAGAGCCTGTGAAGGACATGCGTTAACACAAACCTTACATCCTAAACAATCCATAGGACTAATCTGCATTCTGTACTTATATCCGCCAACTCTTGCATGCTTACTGTCGATGGTTACAAATGATTCGGGAGCATCGCTCAAAACCTCTGCTTTTTGTAAAACAGGACGAATTGCTGCGTGAGGACATACGAACGAACAGCTGTTACATTGTGTACATTTCTCGGGAATCCATTGAGGAACGAATGCTGCAACGCCTCTCTTCTCAAACTTGGTCGTACCGGTAGGAACAACACCGTCTACAGATACCTTAGAAACGGGGAGCTTGTCACCTTCTTGTGCAAGACAAGGATGGATGAACTCTCTGTAATACTCGTCTTCGGGTAAAGTTAAGGGAGCTGCACCCTCTGTAGTAGTTGCCCAACTTTCGGGATAGTTAACTTCTACAAGGTTAGCGATAGCGTTATCTACGCATGCATAGTTCATATTAACTACTGCATCACCTTTCTTACCGTATGTCTTCTTGATAGCTTCTTTCATGAAACGCTCAGCATCATCATAAGGAATGATGTCTGCAAGCTTGAAGAATGCAGCCTGCATAACTGTGTTAACACCACGCTTAGCTCCAATTTGAGATAATACCTTCAAACCGTCAAGAGTGTAGAACTTAACATGCTTTTTAGCAATAGCGTTCTTCATGGATGCAGGTAGCTCGTGCTCAAGCTGTTCGGGAGTCCAGATCGTATTGAGTAGGAATATACCGCCCTCTTTGATTGCGGACAACATGTCATAACGCAAAACGTAAGATTGATTATGGCAAGCTACAAAGTCTGCGTGATCGATAAGGTATGCACTTTGAATGGGTGTATCACCAAATCTCAAATGGCTTACGGTCAAACCGCCCGATTTCTTGGAGTCATATGAGAAGTAACCTTGTGCATATTTGTCGGTGTGGTCACCGATAATCTTGATGCTGTTCTTATTAGCACCTACGGTACCGTCAGAGCCAAGTCCCCAGAATAAACAGCTCTTTGTACCAAGAGGTGCAGGATTGATGCTCTTATTTACCTTAATATACTTACCTGTACGGTCATCAACTACACCTACGCAGAAATGGTTAACTTGTTCGCCGTCCATGTTCTCGTATACTGCATTTACCATACTTGGTGTAAATTCCTTACTACCTAAGCCGTAACGACCTGCAAATACCTTAATACCGTTCAAACCAGCCTCTACTAATGCGGTTACAACATCTAAGTATAAAGGTTCGCCTAATGAACCGGGCTCCTTAGTTCTATCTAAAACGGTGATATATTTACATGTGGATGGAATAGCGTCTACAAAGTGCTTTACTGAGAAAGGACGATATAAACGAACCTTAATCAAACCAAGCTTCTCACCGTGTGCGTTTAGATAATTGATGGTTTCTTCAACTGTATCACAGCCACTACCCATCAATACGATAACCTTTTCTGCATCGCTTGCACCATAGTAATCAAATAAGTGATACTCTCTACCTGTCAATGCGCTAACCTTTGCCATAACATCCTCAACGATTGCGGGAGTTGCCTCATAATAGGTGTTAGCAGCTTCTCTTCCTTGGAAGTAGATGTCGGGGTTTTGAGCTGTACCCTTTTGAACAGGATGCTCGGGGTTCAAAGAGCGTGATCTGAAGTCATCTATATCCTTCATATCAACTAATGGAAGTATCTCGTCATACGATGGTAATGTAACCTTACTTACTTCGTGACTGGTACGGAAACCATCAAAGAAATGTAGGAAAGGTACCTTTGCTTTTAATGTTGCAAGATGCGATACCAATGCTAAGTCAGCTACCTCTTGTACGGATGCCGATGCCATCATTGCAAAGCCTGTTTGACGGCAAGCCATTACGTCGCTGTGATCACCGAAAATATTCAATGCTGCAGCAGCTATAGCACGAGCACTTACATGGAAAACGCAAGGTAACAATTCGCCTGCGATCTTGTACATATTCGGAATCATTAACAATAAGCCTTGGCTTGCGGTGAACGTGGTGGTCAATGCACCTGCATTCAACGAACCGTGAACAGCACCTGCTGCACCAGCTTCGGATTGAAGCTCAGCTATACGCAATGTCTGACCGAATAGGTTTTTTCTACCCTCTACCGATGCAAAATCGTCGGAATTCTCTGCCATTGGAGATGAGGGGGTGATCGGATAAATTGCCGCTACATCGCTGAATGCGTATGCAATATGGGCGGCTGCGTAGTTTCCGTCTATGGTCTTTTTGAAACTCATATATTTACCTCCGTATGAATTTGTATCATTTATAT
>CAZUET010000141.1:0-3675 GCA_964619685.1 uncultured Christensenellaceae bacterium | reverse complement strand
ATTAAAAAGAATTCATTAGTATAATAAAATTAATTGTCTTAAAAAAGCGGTGTCATAGTGGCACCGCTTTTTAAATAAAAAAATTGAACAATTATCCGTCCAGTCATACTGAGCGGACGATATCCTATCTTATATAAAGTCCATTTTATAAAGAAGCATTTACCTACGCTCGCTTCATAGGACAATGTCCTGTCATACTAAGCATTTCCCGTCCTGTCATACTGAGCGGAGCGCAAGCGTAGTCGAACTGCGTAAGCAGTGCAAGGCACAGCCTTGCAGTATCTTGGACGGGAACGATATGCTTTTTTGGTATCTTGCTGACACATCCATATTATCAATGTATAAGAAACCACTGCCAATTTCTCTATATCATACTATATTTGACTAATGGTAGGCATATATGGTTTTCGTTAATAATTTAATTATAGTTTTCCTACAAAAAAAACTTGCATTATTCGTCATAAAAAACTATAATTAATATGAAAAATTTTTTAGGAGGTCATACATAATGAGAAATAAATCATTAGTACTTTTTGTGCTTGTATTAGTTTTGATTACAAGTTTATTAATGGTCGCTTGTCAGCCTTCGGAGCAACCACCGATTGAGGATCCTTCCATTGACGATGGAATAAATGAACCACCTATTGACAAGCCAAGCGATGTTCCACCTAAGGATGAACCACCTGTAGACGACTCTCTTGCAGGCAAGTATGAGCATATTTCAATTTCTGAAGCAAATGCTATTGCTATTTCTGCAGGCGATGCTGGAACCGATGTTGAATATACCATTGTAGGTACTGTTGTTACAGTATTAAATTCAATGTATGGTGAAATGAAGGTTGCCGACGAAAGTGGAGAACTTTATATTTATGGATCAATGTCATCTGACGGAACTTACTATGATAGTATGACAGAAAAGCCTGTTAAGGGTGATGAAGTTGTTTTAAAGGGTATTCTTAAAACATATAATGGCACCCCTCAAATGGGAATAAAGGATAAAAAGGCTACCATTATCGATTGGAAAACCATTGAAGTCGAGGTCGATGATAGCGATTATACATCTTGTAGTATTGCCGATGCTCGTGACGCTAAGAAAGGTGATAAGGTCAAGGTAGACGGAATCGTTTCTGCAATTACATATGCTAACGGTCATAAGCCGAGCGGAGTAATTCTTATTGACGAAGGTTCATCAATTTATGTATACAGCGGTGATGTTGCACAACAAGTTTCTGTAGGAAATAAAATAGAGGTTGCCGCAACAAAAACTTATTGGATATTAGAAGATGAGAAGAATAGTGCTGCAGCTCATGGATATAATGGAGCTTGTCAGCTTGAAAATGCAGTGCTTGTTTCCAACGATAAGCAGACGCACAGCTTTGAAAAATCTTGGATTGAGGAAATAACTGTAAAAGAGTTAATCAATACCGAAATAAGCGAAAATATTACATCGTTGGTATATAAATCTACAGCATATATTAAAAAGGATCAAGGTCAAGGCTTTGTAAACTATTATATTTATGATATAGACGGTGTAACTGGAAGCTATGTTTACACTCAATGTAATGGTTCAGATTTCGCTTGGATGGATGATTATGATGGTAAGATTTGTGAAATATATTATACCGCACTAAACGCAAAGTCTACTGCAGCAGGTTGCAATTTCCGTTTGTTACCAATAGAACTTAATGTAATATCCGATTTTAGTTTTTCTGCAGAAAATGTTCCTGCATTCGCAATCGAATATAGTGTGATCGATCTATTTGAGAAAAACTCCTTTGGTGCTGATCCTGCACTTAAATTGCCAGCATCATATTCAAATACTCTTATCGGAGCAAATAACGTTACATTTACATACACCGTTGACAATGATACCATTGGATCGATAACCAAAAATGACAGCGATTATACACTTAATCTTTTATCATCAGGAAGCTGTGAAATTACAATTACAGCGACATTCGGAAGTTATTCAGTTTCTAAAAAGGTTACTGTAACTCTTAATAAAATAGAAGAAATAATTACTCCTACAGTAGCCGAAATAATTGCAACAGATGATGGTGAAACCGTGTCACTTCGTGGTGTGGTTGTATCCTCTTTAGTAAATCAAACGGGTTTCTATTTGAGTGATAGTACCGGGATAATTGCAGTTCGTTCAACGTCTGATGTAGTTTCGCAGTTAAAACCGGGTGATGAAATTGTTGTAAAGGGTGTTAAAACGCATGTTAAAAAGGAGCCTGACGCAACTTCATATGTTGGTCAGATTGTAATTGATAATGCAGTAGTTTTAGCTAATTACTATGGCAATCATGATTACGCTACCGATTACTTTATCACTGATAAAACAATTAAAGATATAGCTGAATTACCTGCAACAGAAGATCATACAACAAGTGTCTATGTATTAGAAGCAAAGATTATATGTATTGTTGAAAAGTATTCTACTCAACTAAAATTAGAGGGATCAGACGGTACTCAATTGAATTTGTATTGTTCAGATGCAAAGAAGCAATATTCGTGGCTAACAGAATATGCCAATCAAACTGTAACTCTTGAGATTGCAGTATGTAATTGGAATGGAAAAACATGGTATGTCGGTTGTGTAATTTCTGCAACGATAGACGGAGAAAAAATAATCAATTCTCTCTATTTTGATATTAATTAGATTAATTTAAGATCACTATGTTATTTATGCATAGATAAAAAAAGTGCGTTTTGCAATATTTGCAAAACGCATTTTTTATTAATTATTAGTGAGCTTATCTATTAAGTCATTCCATAATGCATCACGGTTTACATAATATACGTAGCACATTTCGATATTTTTTAATGGTTCTTCATAATATCCGTCATATGATGGTAATCTCACAGGCTCAATTCTCCATTTTAAAAACCTATCATTATCGTTTAACAACCAAGCTACTGCTGTAACGTCCCAAATTACCCTTGTCCAAGCCTTATCCTTTGTATAACAATGTGCTTCCTGCATTGCGTTTTTAGCAAGGTAATCGGAAAGAGCGTTTTTACCAACCAACCACTTATCCATATCCTCACCCGAAACGGAAAAGGCACTTACGACACCTGCACACGGTAATTGAACAAATGGTGCACCGCTTCCCATAACCACTCTGGCGGCGGCATAGTCTTGGAACATATTGAATTCCTTTGTGTTATGAAAATGGTGAGCATGACCGCCTAACCAGACGATCACAATATGCTCTGCAATTTGCGGTCTTAATAGTAGAGCGGAAGCAATGTTGGTGATAGCACCTATTGCAACTACATACAAAGGATGTTCTTTTGTGTATAGCATAGCTCGCTCTATTAGATCGTTAGCAGCATCAGATGTGATAGGTGTTTTCTCGTCAGGTAAATACGCTTTTGAGCCTTTAAAAACGGGTCTCTTTTCATTGGCAAGTTCTAATACCTTTATGATTTCTTGGTAGCTTTTTTCCATTCCGTCTTCGGGGGACTTTGAGCGATGATTTAGAAATGGAGCAGCGTAAAAAGCCTTCACATTGCATTTATCGGAAGACCGTAAAGCATAAGCAATGGCGAATTGGTCATCGATTTCATTGAAAGCGTCGGTATCGAGAACCATGTCTATTTTATGATTAGGGACTTTTAAATTGATTTGATTCATTGAATTTTTCTCCTTCCTATCTCTTGCATTTGGTT
>CAZUET010000140.1:2952-3700 GCA_964619685.1 uncultured Christensenellaceae bacterium | reverse complement strand
ATCAAAAATAATTATTACGAAGAATATAATAACTTGATCTCTTCCTTGATAATGCTTGCATTATTTCATGATAGAGAATTGGAATACAATGTTAAGATTACATCAGATACGGCTATCGCTATGGCAATTGCTACCATAAGTGAATCAAAGGATGAGGATAAAGACGAAGTAATAGATAAAGTTGTAAAGATCTTTTCCGAAAAAATTAGACCAAGTATCGATCTTGCACAAAAATATTTCGATTGCTTAACTAAGAATAAGACTAAAAATGATGCAATAAATTATTTAGTAAAGAGTATAGAAGCATTCGAGGGTCGTCAAGGCTATTACGATTACTATGGATTAAAATACGGAGTTGCGAAGCTTCACTATAGTGGTAATTACATTGAATTTTCATTAAATACTGCTAAGTCATTAGAATTGGGCAAATTGATGTTTGATGTAAAAGCAAGAGCTGATATCGAAGCCCCCTATTCTTTATTAAATCGAGAAGAAGTAATTGATATTTTATATAAAGAAATACAAAAAAGGTCCTATAAAGATGTCATAGAAGCAATGCTTAATAAAATCAAAGAAAAAGCTCGTCCCTACTCTAACATTGACGACTTAGATGTAGAATTTGAAATAGAATGGACAGTATCAATTTCTACTGATATTGATTATTAGTATTTTATCCGTAAGGGATAAAATACTAATGAATTGCATCCTTTCGGTTGCGTGAATTGAAAGCACTGCTTTCATGAATTGC
>CAZUET010000140.1:0-2852 GCA_964619685.1 uncultured Christensenellaceae bacterium | reverse complement strand
ATCATGGCATAGCCAATTCTTGATGCTTATGCATCAATTAATTCATAAAAAAACAGAGCAAGAATATAAGGCACTTTATCCTTTTTCTCTTGCTCTTTTCTTCTTACTTAAAAGCTATCTCAATAAAAAAACCTCAATGAATTGCATCCTTTCGGTTGCGTGAATTGAAAGCACTGCTTTCATGAATTGCCTACGGCATGAATTGTGCACTTCGGCACATTTTAGTTGCAATTCAATTCATGGAGCATAGCGAGAAATCATGGCATAGCCAATTCTTGATGCTTATGCATCAATTAATTCATAAAAAAACAAAGCAAGAATATAAGACACTTTATCCTTTCTCTCTTGCTCTGTTTTTCTTTTATATCCGCATATGCCGCAGAGGTAACTGACAAAAACCCGCTTACGCAGGTGGGCAGGTTATGTCTAACTCTCTGCCTTCCACCGATTGAGATATACTCCATGTGGCCTGACATCAGATAGATCGTTCACCATAAGCCCTAAATTAAAGATGGGGTTGTGCACAAGCTACTATTTCGTGCATCGCAGATCTATAAATATATTATATCATTATATTACGATAAATACCCGATAATTAAGAATAATTAATTGTTATTCATTGATACTTTTAAGAAGCTATCAATATCAAACAAACTGAACGGATACTTTTCCTTATCGGGATACACCCTAAATACCAAGGTCTCCTTGGTTACAGGATGACTGAATTTAATCTCCGAAGACCATAATGCAAGGTCGTAAGAGCATCTACTCTTTGACGGACCATATTTTACATCGCCTAAGAGGGGATTACCTATATTAGACATTTGTACTCTAATTTGATGACTTCTACCAGTTTCGAGCTTAACCGAAACAAGAGAACAATCCTCTTTAGTGTCTAAAACTGTATAGTACAGAACCGCTTTCTTTGCACCCTTGGTGACCGGTGGTACTACCTTAACTATATTCAAAGACTCATACTTTTGAAGATAATCTTCAAGTCTTTCTCTTTTTTGACGGGGAACTCCGCTTACAACTGCAAGATATGTTTTTTCTACTTCACCGTTCAATAATGATTCGTGCAATCTTTCCGCAGCCTTACTCGTCTTGGCAAACACCATAACACCACCTGTCGGTCTATCCAATCTATGTACTAAACCAACATAAGCATTACCCGGCTTATTATATTTTTCTATCAAATAGCGTCTAACAAGAGTCAACATATCGTCGTCACCTGATTTATCTTGCTGAGAGGGTATACCTTGAGGCTTGACAACAACTATTATGTGATTATCTTCATATACGATATTAAGATCTTTGTAATCGAATTTCATATTATACTATCCTTATCTAATTTTTAAATCTATATAAACCGCTGCATCCACAAGGAAGATCAATACCTTCATCGGTGGGAAGTGTTACCTCGTATGCCTCGGACTCACCTGCTATATCCGAAAAGTGTATCTTCAATAGATTATTGATAACGGTCGGTTGTAAGCCTGTAGTATATGAATTTATCAAATAAAACAGTGGCTTATCACTCAATACCTGTTTAGTGGTTGCAATGAGATCGTATAGATTATTCTCTATCTTCCACTCTTCGCCATTAGGACCTCTACCAAAAGACGGTGGATCCATAATTATAGCATCATATTTGTTACCTCTACGAATCTCACGCTGAACAAATTTCAAGCAGTCATCAACTATCCACCTACAGCCGTCAGATGAAAGTCCAGATAATCTAAGGTTCTCTTTAGCATTATCTACCATGGCTTTAGCTGCGTCAACATGCGTCACTTGAGCACCAGCCTGTAAACAAGCTAATGTGGCACCACCGGTATATGCAAACAAGTTCAAAACCTTTATAGGACGGTTAGCATTACGAATCATCTCTTGCATTTGATCCCAATTCACCGCTTGTTCAGGGAATAGACCTGTATGCTTAAAACCTTTACGAAGTTTCAAACTAAAGGATAGACCCTTTCTTGTGATAGTAAAACTTTCGGGAACCGACTTTAATAACTCCCATTTTTCTCCTATCTTACCAAGTGGTTTATAACGAGCATTAAGCTTAGGATAGTTATTTAAATCGATCTTACTATGCCAAATAATCTGAGGATCGGGTCTAAGAAGGTAAATCTTACCCCAACGCTCCAGTTTTAGTCCGTCTCCGGTTGCTATTATCTCGTAATCTTTCCAATCGGTTGCTTGCTTCATAATTCATCCTTTTTTATTTATTATAATAGTACCAAATTATACATTTTTTGTCAATCATAAAATGAATGAGTAGACCTTATTTATTCATTACTAAAATATAAAGTAAATTCAAATGTAGTATTAACTTTGAAAATCTAATCTTTTTTACTTTTTTTACTTTTGTGAAAACAAAAGGTTGATTTTTTTATAACGCTATGATATAATGACTGTGTTGTGCTATGTGGGGAGTTAGCGGTGCCCTGTAACTTGCAAACCGCTGTAGCAAGGCAGAACGCATATCGAGGTAGCATATGGTGGAGGCTGACTTTAGCAAGTGGTGTTGATCCCGGGGTCTTGTGCAACGAGATGCTATGAACCGTGTCAGGGCCTGACCGCAGCAGCACTAAGTGGATTTTCTTGTGTGCCACAAGGGTGCTCCGGAGTAGCGAACTACTAAGGGATCGCTTTGTTGTATGTTTATCGGAATATGTGCACAACACTTTTTTCCAATCGTAAGATTGGATTTTTTTTGTAATGGACGGAATTAAATTCGCATATAATCAAACATGCTATACGGTGATTTTAAAAAACAATTTAAAAATGATTCAAGTTCAAGTACAGACGAATATAAATTCGACGATACACGCACTAATATAAGT
>CAZUET010000139.1:0-3806 GCA_964619685.1 uncultured Christensenellaceae bacterium | reverse complement strand
ATTAAATAATGTGGTTTAAAAAAAATTATTTGCTTTTTTCTTAATTTGCTAACGTTTTTAACAATATGTATATGTTATAATTAGATAAAAGATTTATGGAGTATTTTTTATGGTTGGTAAATATAAAGCTATAACGCTTTGTGGCAGTACAAGGTTTAAGGAAGAGTTCATCCAAGAGCAGAAAAGGTTATCATTGGAAGATAATACATTTTAATTTAAAAGATAGAATGGGTATACCTATACCAGACTATGAACTGTACGAGCTTTATTTTTTAGGAAGCATGTCAAACATGTGGATCAAAACTTATATGTAATGGTTGCTCTAATTACGGCAAATGCAAGGAAGCACCCGATATTGATTAGGTTGGAATAACTATTGAAGAGATAAGAAGAGCGAATATTGACGATACTGACAGTATATAGAAATTACTAATCAAGTTGACGGACTGCATCACATTGGACTTCCCGTTTTGTTTAAGGGTGGTGTAACAAAATACTATCGTTGAAAAAAAATATTCTAAAAATTAAATACTCCTAAGCTTGTGCTAAAAGTTCTTTTTCATTGTTGCAATTAATTTGATAATATATTATAATTATATATCTACATAAGGAGTAAACTATGAAGCAAGTTATTAGACACGGAGTGTTTGAAACAAATAGTTCATCATCTCATGCAGTTTCTCTTTGCCGTAAAAAGTCCAATGAAAAGTGGCGTACAGAGACAGAGATCCCAGAAGAAGAAAAAGAGATTCGTTCAGCATATGAAAAAATGCTTTTTGTATGGAATTTTATTTGTCGAGAGTTGAATAGTGATGAGTTCTATGAGTATGATAGTGAAAGCTCATTTGTTGTTCGTCCTCGTGTTAAAGCTGAATTGGATGCTTATCGTAGAATATTTTTTGAAGAGCTTGTATTAGTGCAGAGCTTCGATCCTGTGGAAGCTGAAGAAGAAATGAATTACTGTATTATGCATGCTCATGCCGATACATTGTGCTGTAGGTTCTTCAATGAAGATGTTTTGGCTGATTGTACATGCCGCATCACTTTAAAAAAGATAGCTAATTTTTTGGGAGTAAAAAATCCGCTTAATTGTG
The DNA here is from genome assembly GCA_964619685.1 of uncultured Christensenellaceae bacterium. Taxonomy (GTDB): domain Bacteria; phylum Bacillota; class Clostridia; order Christensenellales; family CAG-1252; genus RUG14300. The sequence goes on along the minus strand of CAZUET010000139.1, from coordinate 2,712 downwards.
ATGAGGGTAAGAGAGAATTTGCACAAAAACTTTTTGCCGATGACTTCTATTTTAGAACTGAAGAAGGATGGTTTGGCGGTTGGTGGACCATTACGCAAAAAATCTTTTAATTTTTAACGAATAGTTTTTAAGAGCGATCTTAGTTGATTCTAAGACCGCTTTTTTATTATTAGTGTTTTTTTGTTCTATCTTGAGATACTTAATCATAAGATTTTCTAAGAAATTAGCGATAATTCGACTTAATCGGCTAATTTTTATTATTTACGGAGATATATAATATGTTTGCAGTAGTTAAGAAAAATCATTTAATTGGCATTTTAGCATTAACTCTCGTTGTTGTATTTTCACTAACAACTGTAGCTGTTATTACGGTATCTGCTGAAAAGAAATTGCTTCCAATATATTGTACCGATGATAATGAGCGTGTAGCGATATCCTTTGATGCAGCGTGGGGCTCGGATAAGACCAAAAGGATCGTGGATATATGTTCCGAATACGGAATAAGGGCTACCTTCTTTTTGACAGGATTCTGGATAGATGCCAATCAAGATGCATTACGCTATATTTATGAACATGGATTCGAAATCGGTAATCATAGCGAAAATCACTACAATATGTCAGGATTGTCTAAGGAAAAACAAAAACAAGAAATAACAAGCGTAAATGAGAAGATCAAGGCACTTACAGGAGTAAATCCAATATTGTTTAGAGCTCCTTTTGGGGATTATAATAATAATCTATTAAAGAGCATAGATGAGTTGAACATGTATTGTATTCAATGGGATGTTGACTCCTTAGATTGGAAGGGATTAAGTGTAGATGAATTGGTAAATAGAGTTGTGCCAAAGGTGAAAAACGGTTCGATCGTGTTATTTCACAATAATAGCGACCATATTGTCGAAGCGTTACCCTCAATAATTGAAGGTATATTATCAAAGGGGTACCGCTTAGTAACCATCGGCGATCTAATATATAAAGAAAACTATAGCATAGATCCAAATGGCAAACAATATAATACATGATACAATTAAAAAAGGAGAAAATAAATGAATTGCGAGGAAATTACAAATAATAGGGTGACATTGACGGGTATTATCACCAAAGAGCCGACCTTCAGTCACGAAGTATACGGTGAAGGCTTTTATGAATTCATATTAAGTGTACCAAGGTTATCCGAGCAACATGATTTACTACCCATAACTATATCTGAAAGATTATTGAATGATACCGATATGGGATTAGGATGTGCAGTAACTGTTGTAGGACAGTTTCGCTCTTATAACAAAATTGAAGACAATAAAAGCAAGCTTATGCTGACGGTCTTTGCGAGAAGCATAGGACCTGCTCGAGATGATATTAATCCAAATACAGTTGAGCTGAACGGATATATCTGTAAGCCCCCAATGTACAGGATTACTCCATTTAAGCGTGAAATATCAGATGTTTTGATTGCTGTAAATCGTGCATATAGTAAATCCGACTATATACCTTGTATAGCATGGGGAAGAAACGCACGGTTCGTTAACACATTGACCGTAGGTGATCATATTCAAATAATAGGACGAATACAGAGTAGAGAGTATCAAAAGGCGTGTGAAGGGGATATAATTGAAACCAGAACGGCTTATGAGGTATCTATTGCAGGAATGAAAAGCGAAACAGGCAAACAAGATAGAACACCTTTAAAAAATATAATATAAAATAATTGCGGTAAATTTTACTTTTTACCGCATTTTTTTATAAATGCTTCTTTACAATCCAATTTAATGTGTGTTATAATAAATAACAGTAGAAACGGTGACTATATATTCGCCGTGGCTATTCGGGGGCGGATGATCGCTCCAATATATTGACAGGAGTGTAAAAATAATTATGGTAGAAAGTAAAAGCGGTATTGATCCATTACAAGAGATGTTTAATGCGAGTATGGGTATACAGAATCCTCAAGCTCCCTCCAACGGAAGCTTTGTTGTTTCTTATCCTAAGTCACTTGAGGATATCCAAGGTCTTATCGTAGGTTTAAAAAATAATAATTCGGCTCTTGTTAATTTCTGTAACGCACCAAAATCATTAATGCAGAGAATGATAGACTTTTTGTCCGGTGCATGCTATGCGTTAGATGCATCTATATCTAAGATAATGGACGGTCAATATTTGATTACCGTATCCGGTGTATCTATTAAGGTCAATAAATAAGGGCTGAACATGGGTTTTATTATTTTTGAGGTTATATTTTTTGCGGTATTATTATTAGCCGATCTTTTGAGTAAGCACTTTGTATTTCAATACTTTGGTACACATGTAAATAATCAAATTGATGTTATCAAAGGTGTTTTAACATTTAAAGAGGCATATAACGACGGAGCGAGCCTTGGCATTTTTTCGGGTAAGACAGGTCTTTTGATTGGTGTGACTGTTGCATCAATGGTTATTCTATTGGGTGTAATAGTATTCCTTCACATCAAAAAGGTACATCGTTTGCGTACGGGTAGATTTTTATTATGCTCTTTGCTAATGATATTATCGGGCGGAATTGCTAATCTCTATGATAGAATCGCTTTTGGTGGTTTGGTTAGGGATTTTATTCAATATACATTTTTAGAGAAAATATTTGGAACGAGTTTTTTTACATGTAATGTGGCAGATGTTTGGGTATGTGTAGGAGTTGTTGGTATTATTGAAACAGTTGCATTGTTCACACTTGTTTTCAGC
>CAZUET010000138.1:0-4059 GCA_964619685.1 uncultured Christensenellaceae bacterium | reverse complement strand
TGATAAGATTCAAATAGAAGAATACGATCAAAAAACTGAAATCGAAGCGAATTTTAATGAGAATAACAAGATAGTATCGACCGAATGTGAAGATAATATCGAAACTAATAATTCTATCGATAATTATACTGCTAATTCTTCCGATAAAGCCGATAATACGAAAGCCGAATCATTCGTTGAGGTAGCTGATAACATTGATACCGAGGAATTAAAAAAGGCTATAAGCGAAGATATAGATTTTTCCTCCCCTGTTGAGACGGTTTCTTATTCTTCAAATAATTCAGCATCAGACGACTTTTTTAACAGTTATTTTGCCGATTATATACCAAAAGATAGTCAAGAATCCGTAAAAGAACCCGTTGAAGAACATACTAAAGAAGATATCATCGAAGATAGTTCTAACGAGAAAATAGAGATTGTCGAGAGTTTATCAAAAAAGGAAAATGATAGTATTTCATTCGATAAAAGCATAGGTGATAATATTGTATTTACATCAAATGTTTATGTAGAACCGTCCGTCACTACTCCTGAAGAAGACAATAAGCGTATCGAAGAGGCTTTACGAAAGCTTGATGAATATGCTTCGCCAAAAGAGAAACCCGAAGAAATAGAACTTGCGGATACAACATCTTCAAACTCTGATGAAATCGAGTTTTATGATGTGTCTATTAATGATATAGTCCGTGAATCCGAAGTTAAACCAACCGAAGATAAGGATGAAGTTGAAATCGACGAAGCAGAAAAAAAGAACACCTCGCCCCTATCGGTAAGAGCTTATATCGAGGAACAAGAACTTATTAATAACTATGATTGGGAAAAGAAGCTATCGAGAGTTTTTGTAGATAACGGCAACGATCTTGAAGAAGAATCAAATAATACCGAAAGTAATGTTATCGTTTCTACATATTCCGAATTAAAGGATATAATGGAAAAGAAAAATTATAAGTTTAAGGCTTATTCTAACTATGATTCGGTATCCTTCTATTCTCAAAACTATGTATTCAGTAATAGGATAAATAAATCTACTTCAATTTATACATATTTATTTATGCTTATCGAAATAATTATTGGATATTTGTTTGTAGATAAGTATATTAATAGAGGCTTGATGCCCTATTTAGTGCTTGCAATCGGCCTACTGGTCATTCCAGTTGTATTTATTCTCAAATATGTATACTTTAAGGATAAGAGAAAACCGGCTAATTTCCATTTTTCAATTAGTTTTGTAACTGCACTAATGTTATATGCAAATCTAATGGTCATGGTCGTATTATTAGCGTTTTTTATACCGTCTTTGAATGTATCTATTAATAATATATCATCTATGATCACTACTATATTCTACCCTGCCGGTCTACTATTAGCGATTCCGTTCAGCGTATGTGTTTATTCGGTATTATATAATTCTAAAAAATATCATTTGCATTAAAAAAAAGGCTTTTAAACGGTAAGTTTAAAAGCCTTTTTATTTATATTGTTTTTCTATCCTTTAATGCACCCAACAGTGTTGCTTCATCGGTAAATTCTAAATCACTTCCCGAAGGAATACCACGAGCTAATCTTGTAACCTTAATACCCAATGGTTTAATTAGCCTACTTAAATAAAGTGCAGTAGCATCACCCTCTACATCAGGAGAAGTTGCTATTATCACCTCATTAACATCATTCAATCTTGCAAGCAACTCTTTAATTCTAAGCTCGTCAGGTCCAATATTATTCATAGGACTAAGCTGACCGTTTAAAACGTGATAAACACCGTTAAATTCGCCCAATTTTTCAAAAGTATCGATATCCTTGGCTTCCTTGACAACGCATATCACATCGCTTTTACGCTCTGTGCATATTTCACATACATCAAGATCGGTATAAGATCCGCAAATTCTACAAAAATGAACCTTTTGTTTTGCTTCGATTATACTTGTTGCAAATGATGCAACATCCTGCTCATCCATTTTGATTACCGAATAAGCATATCTTGTAGCTGTCTTTTTACCTACTCCGGGAAGTTTGGTAAACTGCTCTACAAGCTTATTTATCGATTCAATATATTTCATTTACATCAATCCGCCCATTATCCCCGAGAATGGTCCCATTACCTCTTCGGTCTTTTGTGCAAGTTGGTCTTGTGCATCTTGAATTGCAGCAACAATAAGATCCTCAAGCATTTCGATATCGTCGGGATCTACTGCTTCCGGCTTGATTGAAACCGATAAAACTTGATTTTCACCATTCATACAAACCTCTACTAATCCGCTTGCAGAGCCTGTAAATTCCATTGCTTTAAGCTCTTCCTGAGCCTTTTGCATATCCTCTTGTAGTTTTCTGGCTTGTGCCATCATTTGTTGCATATTTCCGCCAAAACCGCCGAAACCGCCTCTCTTAGACATTGTGTGGTCCTCCTATTTTTTTACGATTATTTTATTTGTTGAAAATTGCCCCATAAAGGAATCGTTATCGGCTTTTCCTTCAGAAGCTTTAATATTGATATTATATTCGTTACCTAATATCTCTTGGGTATACTTTTTAATCTCTTCTATTCTTTCTAAAAGCATATCTGCATCGAGCTTATTAGATACAACTATATCTACATATCCGTTATTAACAAATATATAGTTTTCACTATCGGATAATACTGATACAATAAAAACTTTATTAGCTTCGGTGAATTTATTAATTAAGCCCGATTTAAGCTTATTAGTCCTTGCCATATTGATAGTTTTTTGTTTGACCTTGTCTTCCTTATCCTCTATTCTTTTCTCGACAGTGGCATTATTTACATTAGGCTTAATTTCTTCAACTTCAAAAGGCAAATCGTTTGACGCTGCTAATACAGCCCCATCTATTCCGTTGTCTTTTGTGTTATTTATCGGTTCATTAGCAGTATATTGGATTTCTTTAACTATCTTAGTAACAGTATATCCGTTCTCTATTTTACGTTCTAAAGCATCGAGACGTGAATTTGCATTTAAAATCGAGCTTTCTGTAGACGAACAGCATTTTGCTATCGCAGTTTCAAGAATAAATCTCGGTGTAGTAGATATTTTAATTTGTGCATCTGCTTGAGTGAACACCTCTAACGCACGAACCAGCTCTGCACTACCGTAATTATTTGCAATCTGCTTAGCCATTTCAAATAGATTTTTTGGTAATTTCAAATAGCCCTCAGCATCCTTATTACTCTTAATAATCAATAGATCTCTAAGGTACTTCAAGATATCCTTAGACAATACCGATATATTCTTACCGGTCGATGATGCATATTGAACTTGGGAAAGAGCAAATGAAATATCTCCACTCAATAAAGCATTGACCGTATTTGCAATAAATTCGGGATTATTAGCGCCTAAGACCTCTAAAACAAGCTCATAGTCGATGGAATTCTTTCTCGCACTTATACAAGCTTCTAATACGCTCAGTGCATCTCTTACACTGCCTTCACCTGCATTTGCTATAAGATTTACCGCATCGGCAGTATATGGAACACCCTCTTTATCAAGTATATTACTAATATGCGCACTCAATCCGTCGTTAGATACCAATTTAAAATCAAGCTTTAAGCATCTTGATAAAATGGTTTGAGGAATTTTTTGGGGATCGGTAGTTGCGAGAATAAAAACACAGTACTCAGGCGGTTCCTCAAGCGTTTTAAGAAACGCATTACTTGCGGCAGTAGTCAGCTGATGAACCTCGTCTATAATATATACTTTGTATCGAGCATATAATGGCTGATATTGAACACTATCACGAATTTCCCTAATATTATCTACACCGTTATTACTTGCAGCGTCAAGCTCATAAATATCGGTATTACTTTCCTTTAAAATTTGACAGCTTTTACATTCTCCGCAAGGCGAGCCGTCCTTTGGTGAGTCACAGTTAATTGCACGAGCAAAAATTCTCGCAATAGTAGTTTTTCCCGTACCACGAGTTCCTGTAAAAAGATAGGCATGAGCAATACTATTACTCTTGACCTGATTACGCAAGATCCTAACAACGGATTCTTGCTCCACCACCTCTTCAAAGGTAGATGGTCTATATTTTCTATACATAGATAAATAT
>CAZUET010000137.1:0-4102 GCA_964619685.1 uncultured Christensenellaceae bacterium | reverse complement strand
ATTATTAATTCTTCTATATCAATATAGTAACACCAACCTATATCGATTTTCAATGCACTTTTTTATAGAAAAAGTGCACAATAGTAACAAAAAGCACCCACCACTCACATTTATTCTTATCAACAGATAGATGCCGGCGGTCAATGATTAATATACAATTTTTTGTTATACAGTGACTGTGTTTATACGGATGCATAGTTTTTGATGCGAATGATAACGATAGGCAATCGCATTCGCACCGCCATTTATAAAGAGCCTACTCGATATTAATGAAACAAATTTCTATATTGACGCAAGTAAATGCTCGTGTTATAATGATAAAAGCTTATTGTTTAAGATAAGTCATTATTTTAGAATACAAGCATAAGGAGTTTTTACTATGTTGAAAGGTTCTTTTATAGGCGTTAAAGAAAATGTTCGTGTGTTTACATTAGAAAAGACATTTTTTGTCGGTGAACAACGCCATGCGACATTGCGTGCAACAGCACTGGGGTTATACTTTGCAAAGATCAACGGAATTCGTGTTGGAGATGCATACCTTACTCCCGGTTGGACATCGTATAATAAAATGCTTCAAGTTCAAGAATATGATATTACGGATATCCTTCGTTCGGGTTGGAATACAATATCTCTGACTGTAGCCGAGGGTTGGTATTGCGGTGAGCTTACATGGTTTGTGAAAAGAAATTTTTACGGTAACAAAACTGCAGTTTGTGCTGATATTATAGTTGATGGGAAAAATATTCTTAGCACAGATAGTTCTTGGTCTGCAAGCGATAGTATAATTCGTGAAAGTAGTATCTATAACGGTGAAATTATCGACTTTACTGCAGAGCTTACCACTCTATCACCTTATGTGGTTGATTTTGATAAATCCGTCATGGTTCCACAAATAAGCGAACCTGTAAGAACAACTCAATTTATTCCCGCCAAAACTAAATTTCTCACTCCAAACGGTGAACTCGTATACGACTTTGGACAAAATATTGCCGGTGTCGTTCAAATAGAAACACCCAAGGAGTTCAATGGAACTATCGAACTCAGTTTTGCCGAAATACTCGTTAACGGTAATTTTTATACCGATAATTTAAGGAGTGCAAAGGCAACCGATAAATTTACAGTTAAAGGAAAACGATTTATATCCCCGGAATTTACTTTCCACGGATTCCGTTATATGCGTATGATAGGCGCCGACCTTCCTCTTGATAAGGTTACTGCAGAGGTTCGCCATACCGATATGAGAAGGACAGGATATATTGAAACATCAAATTCACGATTCAATAGACTATATGCAAATGTATTATGGGGACAATGTGGCAACTTCGTGGACATTCCTACCGACTGTCCACAAAGAGATGAACGCTTAGGCTGGACAGGGGACATAAATGCTTTTTGCACCACCGCTGCTTATAACTACGATGTTAGAAAAATTCTTCGTAAATGGTTAGCAGACTTGCGGAATGACCAAGGTGATGGCGGTGAAATACCATTCGTCGCTCCCGATGTCCTAAATGACAAGCACAGCGATGCAATGTGGTGTGATGCAATAACGATGGTACCATGGGCTTTGTATAACATGTACGGCGATATTAGTTACTTATCCGACAATATCGAAGCAATGAAAAAATTTGTTATTGCTCGTGAAAACACCATGACCGATGGACTTATTACAGATGGTCCCGAATTCAGTGACTGGTTGGCTCTCGATGTGGAAATTATGAAGTCAACCAATCCATGCGGTCGAACTGATCCGTACTTCTTAACAAATGCATTGCATACACGCACGCTCGATATTATAGCAAGATCATTGCGAATACTTAATAGAATGGATGAAGCTGTAATATATGAAAACAAACGACAAGACCTGTTGGACCGCATCCATAACGAGTATTTCACGCCAAATGGCAGATTGGCAGTAGATACAATTACCGCTCATACAATATCCCTTTATTTCGATATTGTCCCCGATGGAAGCAGAGCAAAGCTTGCAAAGAAGCTAAATGATTTAGTTCTTGACCGTGGTTGCAGAACTATTACCGGTTTTATTGGTACACCATTCTTGCTATTTGCACTTACCGATAACGGATACCTTGATACCGCACGCAAATTGTTACTGAATAACGGTTATCCCGGTTGGCTTTATGAGGTCGATATGGGGGCAACAACAATATGGGAAAGATGGAATTCACTTATGCCTGACGGGACGCCCAATCCTGATGGTATGAATAGTTATAATCACTATTCCTACGGTTCTGTAATGGAATTTGTATACCGCCGTATTGCAGGTATCGAAGCAACCAAACCAGGTTTCGCCTCTATAAAAATTGCACCGCATCCAATAAAAGGATTGCCGGAGCTCAAAGTTAGTTATGAAAGTGTTGTCGGTAAAATAGTATCATCCTACACCCAAAAAGACGGTGTTATAGTCTATCATATCGAGGTGCCGAACGGGATAAAAACTGATATATGCCTACCAAATAATGAGCCTATAACCATTAATGGCGGATCATATGATTATGTCAGCGAATATGAAGATCTGCACATCGAGCCATTTACTTTAGAAAGCTATGTAACTGAAGTATTTGATAATCCCAAAGCACTAAAAGCCTTTGATGAAGTTTTCAATGGCTTATTCCAAAGCGGAGAAATCAATTGGATGAAGGATAAACCACAAACACTTGAGTTTATGGCTAAGCATAGAGAATACGAAGGGAAACTCGTTTTATCCGACTTCCCCCAAATGCTTGCAAAAGCAAACTCTATTTTCAAAAAATTGACTGCTGTCAAATAAGCACTTATCAACGAATTGATCTCATCAGAATAAAAAAAAGAATCTGCCATTCATTACGGTGGATTCCTTTTTATTATTGATCAATGAACGCATTCGTAAATTGTAGTTGTACGGAAATTAGTTTGTGCTAATGTATAGTTTTTGAATAAGATTTCCAGTCCGCCGTCATACTGAGCGAAGCGAAATCCGAATGTAATGAGAATCAAACGATGTAAAAACAACATTTTTTATAATAAAAAGGTATGCAATAACACATACCTTTTTATTACAGATATTTTTAGTTTATAAGTTAATCAAATACATTACTCGGATAGTTATTTTAATGGATCAAATCGATCTAAAAGTCTTATTGCCATTTCCGATGTGCCTTCTTCAGGAATAGGCGTGTCTGGTACTGTTGTATTTTTACCAAATAGGCTATTGCTGTTGAAAAATCCTAAAATAGGATTACTTTCCATTGTGCTATTATACATTTCACTAATTCCCCAAGAATCTGCATTTTGACCTACAAGACTTACTGCAAGCCATGTAATCATTACAATAATCACTACACTGACTATTGCACCGATAGCTCTATCGATTTTAGACATTGCTGAATGATTGTCAAGGAATTTATATACACAATGTCTTATAATAGCCTTAATTATGATAAGCACGATAAAGGCAATTATCCAAATAACCGCTCCAAATATTATCTGCGTCATAAAAGCTGAAACTGCGTTACCAACGGTCATACCCTCAGAGCCATATGTATCGATCATATTATCGATTGCTTCAACCGGTACTACGCTCGTTGCTACATCTGTTATACCTGTTTCGCCATTTTCGGAACCCTCTCCAATCTCAGCGGACTCTCCTGCTTCACCACTTTCTGGGGAGCTTTCATTTGATGAGCCAAACAACGACACAAGCAACTCGGAAAACTTCTTCAATTCCTCTGTACCGCCTTCTTCAAATACACCCTTTACATATAGAGTGTCGTCTTCTCCTTTTACGAGTTCACAGTTAAATAAATCTGCATTAGTTGCGGTTACGGCGTCATTGACCGTTTGATATATTGAATAGAAGGATGAGGAATACCCAAGTGTATCGTCTGTTTGAACTATACCGACTTCCGCATCTTCATATATCAATGCAGGAGTCAATGCATTCACCCCGAATCCAAGCGCAACACCTATGATAAGCGTACCCAAAAATCCGAGAAGAACCCCGGCAATACCTTTCTTTAATCCAATAAATAAGGCAAGCAATACTATAACAATAAAAACAATATCATAAATTCCCATATAAATAATTATAGCACTATTATTT
>CAZUET010000136.1:0-4144 GCA_964619685.1 uncultured Christensenellaceae bacterium | reverse complement strand
CAATGCTCTATATGTAACGCTTATTTCGATGCTGATTATGTTCCTATTACCGACCTATCACTTAGCTTGAATAGAACCAATCATGAGTTAGGAGAGAAGTCAGATTATTCTTATTATAATGGTTACCATTGGAAAGAATATGCTTGTTGTGATGAAATGGTTCCGGGAACTAAGTACAATTGTGTTGTAGATTATCATAATTCTACTTGGGATGATGAGACTCACTCGTTCTCTTGTACCATTTGTAAGAATGTGGTGTTTACATATAATCATAGTTTTTATAAAGATTGTTCTACAAAATGTGAAGATGATAACTGTGGATATGTAAGAAAGCCTGTTGTTGAGCATACATTATATTATGATCATATCGAAGAGGGCGGCCATCGTCCTCGTTGTCGTGTATGTTCTACTTATCCTGAGGGATACGAATATCAACCACATAGCCTTGAGCGTGAGCCAATAAATAACGAGAATAGATGGCATAACTTGAAATGCTCGATTTGTACATATAAAAAAACTGAAGTACACACCTATGAGTGGAAATCTGATGATGTTTATCACTGGAACGAGTGTACAAACTGTGAATATATTGACTTAAAAGGCGAGCATACTTTTGAAACGAACACTTGTTTCGATACTTGTGAAAATAGTAACTGTAATTATAAACTATCGATAAAGAATCATATTCCAAGTTCAAGTTGGACTGTACGAGATGATACCGGTCATACTAAAAAATGTTTATGCGGGGAAACTATAATTTCTTCGGGTGCACATACCCCCGAGATAGTATTTGAGGATGACAATTTCCATATAACGCAATGCTCTATATGTGAATATCCCCTATCGGATAGTGAAGAACATATTTATGACGACGACGATGATAGGACATGTAGCAAATGTGGTTATGTCCGTGATATAGAAGTGAAGGAGGTTATTTTTAAGCTTTCGGGCTATGAGCTTGGAGCTGCTATTGATCAGATAACCGTTACAGCCGAAGGAAACGGTTTAACAATTAATGATGGTTATTTTACGGGCTACTTGATATCTACCGATATGGAACAGATAGAGAATGGCGCAATTTATCCAAATCAAGGATCTGTTTTCCTTCCTAATGTAAGATACTATCTTATGATTGCTGTTAACGCACTTGACGGTTATAGCTTGGATTTCCTTTATGATTCTACACTTGAAGGAGTAGGTAGACCTTTATCTTTAAATAATTCTCGGGAAATCGCTGTTCATTATTTTGCTTTACCCGTTATTGGTGGAAAACCATTAACAAAGGTTCCCGAGTTATCCTTCTCATTTGCCGATTTATCGCTTGGTGGTGATATGTCGGGTGGAATAACTCAAGGCGAGAATAATTCCAATTATATTAGCATCAAAACTTGTACAGCGTGCTGTTATTATGGTTATGAATTAATACCTTGTTCACCTAACGAGACGATAGATTTAGATATTCAATACGCATTTTTTATACAGTGTAGGGCTAATAGCGGATATACTTTCTTTGGATTCACAAAGGATGATGTGACCGTAAGTGATAATGTGTCTATAGATTATGTCGATGTTTGGGCAAATGGTGACATTGTATCAATTTTTGTACTGTATGAACCCTTATCGAATGAGCATGAGCATGTTTATGATTATAGCTCATCCGATGACTCTCCCTATCACAGTGCTTATTGTACAATTTGTAGTAAGCATATTACAGAAGAGCATACATTGAGCGGTAACTACTGTGAAGTATGTGATGACTATATCATAATGCTTATAGATGTAGAATTTTCAATTTCAGGTTATGAGGTGGATGCTGATGTTTCAAATCTAACATTGACCATGTCAGATGATTCATATGGAATTTATTGGGATAATACCCTTACCTATGAAGATGAAATATATTGCATTTTAAGTGATTCAGATATAAGATATGAGTCGATTTTACGCCCCGGTATTAAGTTCTATCCCGGTATCGAGTACTACATATGTATAGAAGTTTTCGAAGAAAATTATTACTATTATCTTTTAAACGAATCTGGCGAATTAGGAATCACCTTTAATATCGAGGGTGTAGAATTTTTCGAAATGCAAGATTGCTTAGCGATATTTAAGCTCCCTAAGTTGACGGGCGAAAGTACCCAAGTAAATCCGAGCGGTGAGTTTTCAATTTCGACCTATTCGATTGGTGGTGACATTGAGAGTGCCGAGCTTCAATCTGTTAGTAGTACAGGTATTAGTTATGCTGTGCCTGGTTATTTAGAAGGCTACCTTGAAGGTGAAACCACATTTGCCGCCGAGAGAAAATATTATGTAGAGATTGGATTGGTTGCTGCCGATGGATATACATTCTATGGTCTATCAGCCGATTCTATCAAACTTCATGGTGTTGCGGCAGAGGACATTGTTGTAGATTCTGGTGGTTCCATCGTCTTTTTGAGTTACTACTTGCCTGTTTTGGGTGAGCATACCACCCATACATATGACTCTGAGTATGAACATGACGATCAACAGCATTGGCATCTTTGTTCTGTTTGTTCGGTTCCAAGTGAAAAGGAAACACATGATTTTGAAGAAGTAGACGGTCGCTTAAGATGTATCGATTGTTTCTATGTTATTCCTACTGCGATATTTGATGTCGAATTTACATTGACAGGATATAAGACTAACGCTTTCTATGACGATATGGAATTGACAGATAAGGCTGGTCTTATTACTGTTACAGATAGTTGCATTAGAACAAATGATACCTTTACCCCTGAATATTATTATGACATTGTTGATACTGTCGATAGCGGAACTCAGTATTACTTATATGTTTTTTTCACATGTCCCGACTATTACATCTTTGTCGACTTAGATAAGGACGATATATCCATAGATAAGATCGGTACTGCAATTGATCTTTTGTTTGTTAAAGAATACGGAGATGATTATTGTATTGCAATATTTAAGCTTCCCGTACTTGGTGTAAATCATATTCATGGCGGTGAGTTAAATTCACTAATATCCGCTTCCTGTACTGAAGAGGGACAGCTTGAGCATTACACTTGTTCTGTATGCGGTAAGTATTTTGATGCAGAAAATAATCAACTTGATTCTATCAGTATTCCCGCTTCACACGAATTTGGAGAGTGGGTAGATGAGAATCCTGCATCATGTATTAAAACAGGTACTAAAGGTCATAAGGATTGCTCTATTTGTGGTAAGCATTTTGACGCTAACGGTGAGATAATAGATAATTTAGATATTCCAAAAACAGAACATGTTTTCGGTAGTTTGTCAATAGAGATTCCTTCGGATTGTAAGAATACAGGAACTAAGGCCCACAAGGATTGTTCTGTTTGTGGTAAGCATTTCGATGCTGACGATAATGAGATCAAGGATATCACAATTCCTGTTGATTCTTCTGCACATAGTTTTGGTCAATTGGACGAAGGTTCTCCTGTTGGCTGTGACTATCCCGGCGTAATAGAGCATAAAGATTGTACTATTTGCGGTAAACATTTCACAAAGCAAGGAACGGAAATTGATAATGTAGAAATTCCGCCATTAGGTCACATGCCATTTGAAATTCCTGCAAAAGAACCGACCTGTACTAAAAAAGGTAATATCAAGTATTATGACTGTATTAACTGCTATAAATACTTTACTTCCGAAACGGCTGAAAAAGAAATAGCGTGGGCTGATATTGAATTAAAAGCCAATGGGCACGATTACGGTGAGATTAACTATAAATGGAATGATAAAACAGAGTGCATTGCTACACGCAGCTGTACTCGTAATTGCGAAGAAGAGGGTAATACTCAAACCGATTCAGCAACAATTACCCCGACTATAATTCAAGATCAAAACTGTGAAAACCCCGAATTAACTAATTTCACTGCAGTATTTAGTGAAGATTGGTGTGTAACACAAACACTTACCAATGTCGAAACTAAGTCAGCCAAAGGTCATAATGATAATGATAAAGACCACGCATGCGATGATTGCTCAAAAGAAGTGGGCGAACACAAAGGTCAATCTAATAGTCACGACTGTGCATACTGCGGAAAGAACGCAAGCAACTGCGTAGACGAAAACAAGGACCACGCTTGTGATATCTGCTCTGAAACAATGGGTGAACACAAAGGTCAATCTGATAGTC
>CAZUET010000135.1:0-4218 GCA_964619685.1 uncultured Christensenellaceae bacterium | reverse complement strand
CTACCGTATCGTAGCTATGGACGCAAGAAAGGCTCGTGATAGCGAGTATATCGAGCAAATCGGTATCTATCAACCCCGTGGAAAGAATAACGAGGACACCGAAGCTGTAGTAAAGATTGACGAAGCTCTTGCAAGCAAGTGGCTTGCTAACGGTGCACAACCCACAGATACCGTAAGAGATCTTTTCCGTAAAGCCGGTATCATCAAGTCTAAATAATAATGGAAGATTTAGTTCGTTATATAGTCGGTTCACTTATCGGCGAAGATAAGGAATTCGATGTCAATGTTAACGAAAGGGAACGCAAGATCTATTTGCATATCAATAAAGAGGATATTGGTAAGGTTATCGGTAAATCGGGTAAAATTGCCAGAGCTATCCGTACAATCGTGCGTGCAGCTGCAAGTAAGATCAACCATCGTTACGATGTTGATATTTTGGAGAGAGATTGAAAAAGCTATTAGAGATCGGTGAAATAGTTAAGCCTCAAGGTATCAAGGGCGAAGTCAAGATGATTCCTTATATGGAAAAATTGAACGCCTATAAGAGCTTGAAGGTAGTCATAATTGACGGACAACATAAGGAAATCGTCGGAGCTCGTCATGACGGCTCAGGCGTATTTCTTTTGTTAAAAGGTGTAAGCGATAGAGATATTGCCGAAACCTACCGTAAGAAAAAGGTCTTTATTCCGTTGGAAGAGGCAGAGCCATTCAGAGACGGTTATTTTATTGTCGAATTAGAGGGATTATCGGTACATGTTGCCGATAAAGAGGTCGGTGTACTTAAGGAAGTCATCAAAACTGGCGGAGTAGATGCATTTTTTGTAAAGGGTGAACGTAATTTTATGGTTCCTTTTCTCAAAAAACTTGTGCTTACCATTGACACCGATAATGGAATAATGGTGTTAGATCCCGAAGTATTCAAGCAGGTCGTTTGTTATGAGAATTGATGTATTGACGATTTTTCCCGAGATGTTTCAAGCATTGGATAGCGGTGTTTTAGGTAAAGCCTTACATAAGGAATGCCTTACTGTTAATGTTTGGAATATCCGTGACTACTCAACCGATAAGCATCACCGCACCGACGATTATCCGTTCGGCGGTGGCTTAGGTATGGTCATGACGGTACAGCCTATCTATGACTGTATACAGAGTATCGACCCCGAGCATAAGGCGAAACGTATCTATATGTCACCAAGAGGGCGTACTCTTGATCATGAGATTTCGGTTGAATTATCTAAGGAAGATTGGTTGATACTTCTATGCGGTTCTTATGAGGGCATAGACGAAAGAATAATCGAATTATGTATCGATGAGGAAATGAGTATAGGCGACTATGTTTTGACAGGTGGAGAGCTTGCCGCAATGGTAGTCATTAATACCTTGTCAAGGCATGTGGACGGTGTTTTGGGTAGTAAGGAGAGCGATGTAGACGAATCCTTTTCGACAGGACTTCTCGAATATCCCCAATATACTCGTCCTGCAGTTTTTATGGATAAGGCAGTTCCGGAGGTGTTGCTTAATGGTAACCATGCCAAAATTGACGAATGGCGTTTGAATAAGGCACTCGAAATTACTAAGGAACGTAGACCCGATCTATATAATAAATATAAGGAGAAAAAGTAATTATGTTGATTCAATGGTTCCCCGGGCATATGACAAAAGCCTTGAGAGCAATGGAAAAGAGCATTCAAAAGGTGGATTGTGTAATCTATATGTTAGACGCACGGGCACCTTATTCGTGCATCAATCCCGAATTTGAGGCGATTATAAAAAATCGCCCCGTTTTGTATGTGCTTAATAAGTCGGACCTTGTCAATCAAAACGCTGTAAATAAGTGGATAGATTACTTCACCTTAGAGGGTAAAAAGGTCGTTTATTCGTCATCGATATCAGGTAAAAATGTTTCTACTATATTATCCGCATTGACCGAAGTCAATATGGAAAAACTAAAGCGTAATTCGGATAAGGGCGTAAACTATTCACCGAAGGCAATGGTTATAGGTATGCCTAATACAGGTAAATCCACCCTTATTAACAGCTTAGCTAAGGATAAAAAAACTGTTACAGGTAATAAACCCGGCGTAACCAGAAGCGAACAATGGATAAGATTAGCTAATAATATGGTACTTCTCGATACACCAGGAACATTGTGCCATAGTATAAAGGTTGAGCGCACAGCATTAAATCTTGCTTTTTTAGGAAGTATTAGAGATGCCGTACTCGATATGGAGGGGCTTGCGCTTAAGTTTATTGAGTATTGCTTGTCAAAATATCCCACTACACTTGCCGAACGCTATAAGATAGAAGAAACCGAATCGGGACTTGATGTATTCGATGCCATAGCAAGATCTCGTGGATTTGTATTAAAGGGTAGAGAAATTGATTATACAAGGACTGCTAACTGTATAATGGATGACTTTAGAAAGGGTAGATTAGGTAAAATAATACTCGAAATGCCCGACGATAAGGAATGATATGGCTAAAGAAAAATTATACGATACATTAGAATTTGAAAGGGGTGAGCAAGCCTTAGGCTATACCTTGATAGCAGGTGTCGACGAGGTCGGTAGAGGTCCGCTTGCTGGTCCGGTGGTCGTTGCTTGTGTTATTATGCCCACTGACGATATTATCGAGGGTGTGGATGATAGTAAAAAGCTGTCCGAAAAGAAAAGAGAAAAGCTATATCCTATCATTTTAGAAAAAGCCATTTGCTATAATATCGTATGCGTAGACGAAAAGACTATCGACGAGATAAATATATTAGAGGCTACTAAGCTTGCTATGAAACAATCTATTATGGGAATGAAAACCGTTCCCGAGGTTGTATTGATTGATGCTGTCAAGCTCGATGTACCTATGAAAACGGTATCTATCATAAAGGGTGATCAGCGTAGCTATAATATTTCTTGTGCAAGTATTATTGCAAAGGTGTTTAGAGATAGGATGATGAACGAATATGCACTGAAATATCCCGAATATGGCTTTGAACGTAATAAGGGGTATGGTACCGCCGAGCATATACGAGCATTGGAAGAGCATGGCGCTACACCCATACATAGGAAAACATTTATAAAAAAATTCGTATAAATATGATTACAAGAGCGGAAGGTGTATTAGGCGAACAGATTGCTATCGAATATCTGGAACAGCAAGGCTACCGTATACTGGAAAGAAATTATACAGAAAAAAGCGGTGAGATAGATATAATATCACAAAAAAATAATGTGATAGTGTTTGTCGAGGTCAAGCGAAGAACAGGTGCAAAATTCGGTAACGGATTGGAAAGCGTTACTCCCGATAAGATAAGACGCATAATTAAAACTGCGGAATTGTATTTATTGCGTAAAGGAATGAGCGACTGCTCTTGTAGATTCGATATTCTAATAGTCGGTATCGACGAGGTGAAATAGCATATAAGGAATGCATTTACTAAACAAGATGCCGGTAGAAAAAAACATTGGTAAATGATATAAAAATATGTAAAAATCGCTTGCCAATAAAAGTAAATTATGTTATTATATTCAAGACTTCGGATGGTCCAATGTTTTATTGAGTAAAACACGAACATTTCGCTAAAAATATATGGAGGTTAAGTCATGAACGTTATTGATATTATTGAACAAGAACAAATTAAGAAAGATATCCCCGAATTTAATATTGGTGATACACTTCGTTTAACCCTTGAGATTAAGGAAATTACCCGTACCGGTACTGCAGCCGGCGGTTCAAAGAACCAGCACGCAGCTAAGACCGAAACCGTTGCTATTAAACAACAGGTTTACGAAGGTGTTTTGATTGCTCGTAAGAATAAGGGTTTACACGAAACAATTACCGTTCGTAAGATCGCTGCAGGCGTAGGCGTAGAGAAGACATTCCTACTCAATAGCCCATTGATCAAGGACATCAAGGTTGTTCGTAAAGGTTTTGTTAGAAGAGCTAAATTGTATTATCTCCGTGATAAGACAGGTAAGGCTGCTAAGGTTCGTCCTGCAAAGACTGTTTACAAGAAATCAAAGTAGTTTATTAGGCGTAGTGAAATCACTACGCCGATTTTTTTATAAAATTGAACCAAACTTTTCTAACTAATTACCATATTCTGACGGCGAACGGAAAAATATACTATCATGTCATACTGAGTGTAATATTAACTCCTAACGAGTATTGTCAAAAATGTCATTGATAATTGTGTTATGACATTTTTTATTCAATATATCATTG
>CAZUET010000134.1:0-4289 GCA_964619685.1 uncultured Christensenellaceae bacterium | reverse complement strand
ACATACATTATCTGCTTTGCTTTTTTATGTTTAAATTAAGAATTTATCCTTCTAATAAACTCTTCTTCATCAATCAATTCAATATTTGCTTTTTTTGCCTTATCAAGCTTACTGCCAGCATTTTCACCAAACACGACGAGATTAACGGACTTTGATACCGTATCGCTGACAATTCCGCCTAAGGACTTTATTATAGCTTGTGCCTCATTACGTTTGTATGCAGATAATGTACCGGTCACAACTACCGTTTTTCCGCTAAAAATTCCTTCTGTAACAGTTTCCTCTTCAAATTCAATTCCTAATGAGATCAATTTATCAATTTCCCGAGCATTATTCTCATCGGCAAAGAAATCGACTACAGAAGATGCCATAATAAGTCCGAAATCATCCAACTCGACTAAAGAATCGACAGTTGTTGAGCGAAGTACGTCGAGCGTTTTAAAGGTATCTGCAAGCTGTGAAGCAGTTTTTTTACCTATGTTGGAAATTCCTATACCCATTAGAAATCTTGCAAGCGTAGTATGTTTACTTTCTTGGATGGATCTATACAAATTTTCAGCCTTTTTGTCTTTAAATCCGTCTAAAGTCAAAAGTGTATCGACAGTCAATTTGTATAGGTCAGAAGGATGCTCGACTTGTAGGTCTGTGCAAAGTTGTTCAACTGTTTTCGTACTTAATCCGTCTATATCTAATGCGTCCTTAGATGCATAATGAGATATAGCTTCAACACGTTGTTTTAAACAATTAACGCCTGTACAATAAAGGAAAAATCCCTTTTGCTCAACAGGCGCTCCACATACAGGACAATTCTCGGGAATTGCCACCATAGTTGAGTTATTTGTATGTTCAGCCACTCCTAATATCTCGGGAATAACATCACCGGAGCGACGAATAAATACCTTACTACCTATTCTGAGATCCTTACGCATTATCTCGGAAATATTACTCAATGTAGCTCTTTTTACGGTAACTCCGCCTATATCTACAGGCTCGACCTCTGCCACGGGATTTATTTTACCTGTACGAGATACCTGCCATATAACATTATTTAGAGCGGTTACAGCCTCTTCTGCCTTGAACTTATATGCAAGTGCCCATTTCGGAAATTTTTCAGTGAAGCCTAATTCGTTACGATGATGTACGCTGTCTACCTTAAGCACCATACCGTCAATAAGAAAATTTAAGGACGGTCTTACTTCTTCAGCTTCGTCTAATAACTTAGCAATGTTGGTTTCTGAGGATATCTCCTTGAAATAAATATTAGAATCAAAGCCACATTTTACAAGGAATTCATGCATTTGATGTTGATATTCAAAATTAATCCCATCATGATAGCCTATATTATATGCGGTAAAACTAAGTTTTCTCTTTCTTGTTTCATTTGCATCGAGGTTTCTCAATCCACCGGCTGCGGCATTACGAGCATTTTTTAATGGAACCAAAGCGTTTTCATTATATTCTCTTAAGGATGATAGCTTCATATAGCACTCACCAAGTATATCAATACTGCCTTTAAAAGGAATCGTAGGTAGAACACCCTCTACGGTTAACGCTTGTTCGGTCACAACTTCACCCTCAACACCGTCACCTCTTGTTGTTGCTCTAATCAGTCTACCATGCTCATAACTAAGGTTAAGCGTCAATCCATCAAATTTATATTCAAGGGTAAGCATAGTGTTATCTCCGCACTCGGCACGGATCTTATCTATCCATTCTATAACACCTTCCTTGGTTTTTGTCTTATCCAAGCTATACAAGCGTTCCTTGTGCTTATAGTTTTCAAAGCCTTTTGATGTATTTCCACCTACCCTCTTTGTAGGTGAATCGGGTAATATGACACCAAGTTGTTTTTCAAGTGCTAAAAGCTCATCATAAAGTCTATCATACTCCTCATCTGAAACTGTAGGAGCATCTAACTCATAATACTCTCTTGCATATTTGTTAAGCAGCTCAACTAATTCGATCATTCTTTCCATAGTTAATCTCCTATTACCGTTATAGGTGCTATCGTAATATCTAAGTTTTTGATACCAACTCCGTCGAACGCAATAGACGCAACTGTACCTTTGGTTTGAATTACGACACCTTCACCAAATTTTTTATGCTTCACCTTTTGTCCCATACGCAATGTTGGAATTGAAGTTTTGGGTTTATTAGTGGTATACTGTACCTGATATTTAGGCTCTTGTGGTTGTTGAACGCTATTAACTCTTGGTGTGGACGTAGTCGTTTTCTTTGTGGGCTGTGGCAATGTACCCATAAGTTTAGTTTTAATTTCGGTAAGAAATCTACTTTCTCTATTCTGTTCCTTTTTACCAAATCTAAATCTTTCCCAAACGGATGTCATATAAAGCTTTTTGCGAGCCCTTGTAATAGCAACATACATTACTCGACGCTCCTCTTCGATTTCTGATTCAGACTTGTATAATACACCTGCAGGGAATACATTCTCTTCCAATCCGATTATAAACACCGTATTAAACTCCAGTCCTTTAACTGCATGTACAGTCGCAACCGATACATAATCGTCGTTTTGAATCTCATCGGTATCGCTCATAAGGGATACATTTTCAAGGAAATCGCCTATCGACGCACCGTGATTAGTTTTCTCGAACTCAGCTATGGCATTGACCAATTCCTCTAAGTTCATTCGTCTATTATAATCATCCTCATCAGTTCCTGAATATAAAAGCGAAAAGCCTGCTCTATCGATTATGTACTTAGTTAATTCGGTAACCGTCATCACCAACGAATTCTGGAATATATCATTATAAAGGTCAATAAATACCTTAAGCTTTTTAGCTGCTGTCGGATTTAGATAAGATAACGCTATATTACCAAACAATGCTTCACTTACCGAAATATTATAAGCCTTACAAGCTTCAAGTAAGGAGCTAATAACACTATCGCCTATTCCACGCTTTGGCGTATTTATAATTCTAAGCATTGCTTCATTATCATGGGGATTGACCAACACTCTTAGATATGCCAATACATCCTTGATCTCTTTACGATCAAAGAATTTCATACCGCCGAATACCTTATACGGTATACCGTAAGAGGTCAATCTTTCTTCTATTTTATTAGTCAAGGCATTTAAACGAACAAGTACGGCAAAGTCGGAAGGTTTGCTACCTGCCTCAATCTGTGATGCGATTGTCCTTACTACAAACTCTGCCTCGTCTATATCTGTACCAAGCTTACGAATAACTACATTTTCACCGGCACCGTCTTTTGTCCATAGCACTTTACCGTATCTTTCCTTATTGAAGGATATAAGTGCATTACCTGCCTTTAAGATATTACCTGTACTGCGGTAATTCTGCTCAAGCTTGATTACCTGTGAATTGGGAAAATCTTTTTCAAAATTAAATATATTACTTACATCTGCTCCACGCCAACCGTAAATGCTTTGATCTTCGTCACCAACTGCAAATATATTACCGTGTATACTTGCAAGCATTTTTACAAGTAGATACTGTATCTTGTTTGTATCTTGATATTCGTCAACATGAATATATGTAAATCTATCAGCATAATACTCCAAAACATCCGGACACATCATAAACAGCTTAACAGTTTTTAACAAAAGATCGTCATAATCGAGTGCATTATTCGCATGAAGCTCATCCTCGTATGCTGAATACACATCGCAAATAACATCTGAATTATTTGCACAGCATTCTGTTGCATATTTTTGAGGATCCATTCCTTGATTTTTTGCATTAGATATATGCCATAAGCATGTATTTAGAAGCGTCTTTTCTTCCAAATGCTTGTTTTGGAGTATTCTCTTGACAACTCTCGTTGATTCTAAATCTCCATAAATTGAATAGTTTTTGTCGTATCCTATTCTATCAATGTGCTGACGCAACACTCTTGCACAAAAGGAGTGAAATGTCGACACCCAGAGTCCGTTGATTCTTGAACAGAGCTTTTCAAGTCTTTCTTTCATTTCGGCAGCAGCCTTGTTGGTAAATGTTATAGCAAGAATATTGAATGGCGAAACATCCAATTCATCTATCAAATATGCAATTCTATAGGTTAAAACTCTCGTTTTACCGCTTCCTGCACCTGCTATGACCAAAACACCGCCTTCGGTTGTTTTTACGCCTTTTATTTGTTGTTCATTGAGTAAACTTTCAAGCTCCATCATATAAATCTAATCTAAATTTTTTCTACAGCTTTTTTTATCATGTTCTTACAACCCTTAGAACCTTTTGCGACAACTACGCCCAAAAGAGAACCTGTAAGCACACCTATAACAAAATGTTTCATATGTCACCTCC
>CAZUET010000133.1:0-4311 GCA_964619685.1 uncultured Christensenellaceae bacterium | reverse complement strand
GTATAAAAATTTGGTCATTAGTAGAACAAAAGATTTTAATGTTAGGAGATTGTAACTGTATGTTGCGTTTAGAAAACATCGTAAAAGATTACGGCACCAAGGAACAAGTCGTTCATGTATTGAAAGGACTTTCTGTCCAATTCCGTAGATCTGAATTCGTCAGTATTTTAGGTCATTCCGGTTGTGGTAAGACCACATTGCTTAACCTTATAGGCGGATTAGATTCTTGTACCGAGGGTGTTGTATATCTTGACGGTAAAAGTACTAATTCATACACAGATTCCGATTGGAATCTGTATCGAAATAAACAAATAGGTTTTGTATTCCAAAACTATAATTTGATTCCTCACCTCACCGTAGAAAAGAATGTCGAACTGCCATTAGCTTTATCCGATGTTTCTAAGCATGAGCGTAGAGAGCGTGCCTTGGCTGCACTTGAAATAGTAGGCTTGAGGGATCAAGCGAGAAAGCGTCCTAATCAAATGAGTGGTGGTCAAATGCAAAGGGTTGCTATTGCAAGAGCACTTGTAAATAACCCGTCCATCATTTTAGCCGACGAGCCGACAGGTGCATTGGATAGTGAGTCAGGTGTACAGGTAATGAATATTCTTAAAGAGGTTTCTAAGGATAAGCTTGTTATAATGGTTACCCATAATGATTCTCTTGCCGACGAATATAGCACTCGTATCATCAAAATGAGCGATGGTGAGATAGTAGACGATACAAATCCATATTCATTAGAGGACTGCTTACAAGCCGAAATGGAGGATGCAAAGCGCAAGACGGAAGAAAGAGAAAGTATTATTTCATCTAACACCAAAAATGAAAAGGAGCGTAAAAGCTTCTTACGCAAACTTAAAAAGCAAGAGTTTGAAAAGAGAATGAAGACATCTATGAGCTTGGGTACAGCTATGTCAATGAGCTTGACCAATCTTAGATGTAAGCTTGGTAGATCGTTACTTACCTCTATTGCGGGTAGTATAGGTATTATCGGTATTATGTTAGTTCTTGCTTTATCCACCGGTGTTAATGGATATATTTCTACCATTGAACAGAACGCATTAAGTCAATATCCCGTTACCATTAATGATACCAATATGGACTTAATGGGTGCAATGGGATTGCTGTCGGGCATGAATGCGAATAATAGACCGTCACATCCCGACACCGATAAGGTCTATATACAGCCAATGGTCGGTAATTTGATGAAGGATATTCAAGGAATATTCTCAACAAATGACTTAGGCTCACTTAAAGCATACGTAGACGAAAATTTTGATGATAATCTTGGTTATGTTAAGTATAACTATGGCGTATCTATGGATATCTATCGTAAGATAGGTGAAGACACCGACTATACATGGATGTATCCTTTTACCGATAGTATCAAGGATGTAATACCGGACAGTTTCGGCGAATTGATGGATACACTTCAGCAATATGGTGCTGCAGTTAATTCGTGGGATGAGCTTATAGATAACCAAAAATTGCTCGATAGTCAATATGAACTGCTTGGTGATTCAAGGTGGCCTACTAAGTATAACGAGCTTATATTAGTTGTTGATGAAAAAAATCAAATATCCGACTATATGCTCTTTATTCTCGGCTTGCTTTCTCCTAACACCTTAGGTGATATGCTTACCAACGGTACAAATAGCTCTGTGTTTGCTGACGAATACGAGCTTGAGGATCTTCTTGATCTTACATATATGGCAATGACAGGTAACGACTACTATCAAAAGGATGAATCTAATAAGTGGGTTAAAGCATCCAAAACCGATAGACTTAAGAGTGATTTTGTTGAATCAAATGCAGTAGAGCTTAAAGTTGTTGGTGTTGTTCGTCCAAAATCGGGTGCAAATGTTACATGTATCAATGGCTGTATTGCATATACCTCTAAGCTTGTAGAGTATATGTCCAATAGAGCAGGTACCAAAGAGGGTTCTGTGTATAAGGAATATCTTGAAAACGGTACCGATTATAATGGTAAGCTATTGAGTACGGATAAGGATATCAATGCATTTAAGCGTGAAATGGGAGTATGTACATATGAGATACCTACATCTATAAGTATCTATGCAAACTCGTTTGAAAATAAAGATAAGATTATCGCATTTTTGGACGGATATAACGATATTCAAGAGGCTCAAAATGCTAGTAAAATCAAGTATTCTGATAACCTATCCATGATAATGACCTTTGTAAATACCTTAACCGATACAATGACAAGAGTATTAGTTGGTTTTGCTGCAATATCCTTGATAGTATCGAGTATCATGATAGCGATCATCATCTACACCTCTGTATTAGAACGTCGTAAAGAGATCGGCATCTTGAGAAGTGTCGGTGCACGAAAGATAGATGTTTCGAGTATCTTTATCAGTGAATCCAGTCTTTTAGGCGTAACGTCGGGACTTATAGGAATATTTATCACGTGGCTATTGACACTATTAGCAAACTATATCCTTAAGCTTTTATTAGGTATCGGCGATCTTGCAATAATTGTATGGTGGAGTCCGATTGTAATGCTCTTTATAAGTGTAGTTCTTTCATTTATTGCCGGTGTTCTTCCTGCACGAATTGCAGCCAACAAGGACCCTGTCGAGTGCCTACGTTCCGAATAATCACATAAAATTAAACCGCAAACCTTGCGTATAAAAAAAGTATGCCAAACACGCATACTTTTTTTATAAGTGGAATAAAATGCCCTAACGTGGTTGACTAAAAACTTCGTTCCGCTTAGAATGTCATTTGATAGTGCAGTGTTTTTCTCGTCCGTTGTCATACAAAACTTGTTTCCGTCCTGTCATACCGAGCATTTGAATGATTGAACTGCCATTTGTCCGCCGTCATACTAAGTTATAATCAAAAATCCTTGTTAAAAATAGTATTTCCACAAACTTTTTATAAATGTATCGGTGTTTAAACCTATATTTCTTTAAAATTTCAAACGACAGAAGAAAAATGTTTTATCTTTATATAAAAAATATACCCAAAAAAAATTGATCACAATGAATAAAGTGCTTTGAAGTGTTCGAAAAATATTGTATAATTATCTTGATAAATACTAAGGAATGGCTCGTCATGGTAAAAACCCAGTTTCGACATAAAATCATTATAGGCATTGTTACATTTGCGGTTATAGTAACCGTTTTTATGTGTGTGCTTTGTTATGATACCTCTACCGTTTCGGATAGCGGTAACCTTGACGGCAATTATAAGACGGTACTTGCCGATATAGACGGTATAGTCGAAGCTGATCCACGATATGTAGATATTGCAATGCTTGGCTCTCACGATGCGGTGACGGACAAGATAAAATGGAACGCTCCGCTTGATTTGAACGAAGAAGGCGGTGTGCTTGACACTATCGAACCAATCTCGATTGGTGTGCAGTACCGATTTAGTAAGACACAAACAGTTGGCTTAGGGTCTCAGCTTGCTCAAGGTGCACGCTTTTTCCATATCAAGTGTACCGACTATTACGGTACTTGGTACGGATCGCATGCTCGTCTTTGCGGTAAGCTTGATAGTGATCTAACCGAGGTTCTTCAATATCTATCAACTGATGAGGCAAGGGGAGAAATAGTATCCTTATTATTTCAACCGACATATTTTGGTGAAGATGCAACACTTGACACATTGAGTGCATATATAGATAGCGTTAAATATGATGGTAAATCATTATTTGATTATATTTATATGGATGAGGTCGATGTATATGATGAAGGTAATGGGGCTAAGCGTATTGGCGAATTGACCTATAATGAGCTTACACAAAATGGCACAGAGCCAGGAGTGGTGATTCTGTATCGTCGTGAAAATGGCAGGTTTTTGACACATTGGAATGGCAATGGTGAACTTACCAAGAAATGTTTTGATATGGATTCTTGTAGTGATCATCAGTGGCATTCCGCTATTGGTTCTGATCGAATCATTAAGAAAATCAATGAAAGCTGTGATCGAATTGCAAGCGACATAACTGCACCTTCAAAATTAAGGATCAATCAAACTCAAGCATCTATGAGTATAGGCAGTATCGGTGAATTGTTTGATTTAGTTTCTGCTTGGTCTCTTCTGGGGTTTGCAAGTCGACACAATTTGCGATTATTGAATAACGAAAACCTTGATAGGTGGCTAACCTATATGCCGATATTCCAAGTTGATTTTTGTAATAGTAGCAATGGTAACTTTAATCAAAAAATAAATGAGCGAATAAAAGCACATAATCAAAATAATGTAAATAAGATTATTGCACAAAAGAGAAGCTTAATATGATACGCTATATAAAAAGCACCCAATGAATAACAT
>CAZUET010000132.1:0-4343 GCA_964619685.1 uncultured Christensenellaceae bacterium | reverse complement strand
CGATAACATATAACGCTTTACTCACCACAATAAGGCTGACGATTGGTGGAAAAATGAGAGATTGACACCAACATGTAATGTAACTTCCTACACGGCATATTATAATGCGGATCCAATTAACTACAATGATAAAGAAGTAAAAATAACACTAAAATTAGAGAAGGCAGCTGTATATCTAAATGGTGATGCTACTATTATAACTAAGATCGATAATATTTCTACTCAAGAAACACAATCAAATAGAACTTATACAAGAGATTACAACTCGTCAGGCTATACAATCATCCCATTCGTATATTGTGATACAATTGCTGGAACTGGCACAAAGGTTGTTAATGACTGGATTGGTACTAAGTTAACTTATTTCGGTGTTGGCGTAACCAATGGCAACACATTTATCGATGGCGGTACATATACTGTTACTGTTTCTGTTGAGGACGATAACTTCACATTCTGCGGAACGGATGAAAACAAGCCTAATACATTTACGGTCAAGATTAATAGCGTGTATGTTGAATATGTACTTGTTTTAGATTATAAATACAAATCATGGGGTATTACACAAAAAAAACAAATCACCGAAACAAATAAAACAACACAACTACTAAATATTGATGATGTTCTATCGATTGACTTGTCTTCTTCAGAAATACTTGATGACTTATATGAGACTGCTAAAACCGCAGCAAGGGATGACAATAGTTCATATGAGGAAGTAGAATCTACAAGGAAAATGACAGTTATTATAGCAGAAAATACATCACTAAATCATCAAGCAACTATCAAATCTGGAGTTACACTATTAGTTCCATATGATAGTACATACGATACAACAGAGATGCCAACAACCACAACAAGCACAGCTTTAAGCGTTTATAAAAAACTTACGATTAATAGTATGCTTTCAGTTGATGGTGTATTAAACGTATCTGGTAAGCAATATGCAAAAGGTTCACCAACCAGAACAACAGGATCATATGGATTAATAGAAATGGCGAATGGTTCTAATATAACAGTTAATAAGGGTGGTAAACTAATTTCATTTGGTTTTATAAAGAATAGGAGTATTAATTCAGATGATGTTGGTTCTATTACTCTATCAGAGGGTGCAATTGCATACGAGCCGCTAAGAATTGACGATTGGTGTGGTGGGCAAATAGCGAATGCAGTGAAAGATAAATTCTTCCCATTTAGTCAGTTCTATATAGGTAATATTGAATCACAACTTGATATTCATGTTCGTGCATCTCTAAATGCTCATATTGCTCTTTACATAAGCGAGAAAACATTTACCACTACAATAGAAATGTTTGGTGCTAATGGTTTATTTGGTATAGAAAGTGGATATGTTACAAAAAAGGTTGAGTCTGAAAAAATAATAATAACAATCAATACAGATACAACGATAAACACAAATGACATTACAGCAGAGGTATCAAGTTATTCAATGAGTACAAATGGCAAAGAAGTACCAATATGTGGATATTATAGTATTATTATAGAAGGAAATGCTAATATAAAGAACCGTTTTAAACTGCTTCCAGGAGCTTCTGTAACAATAGCAGAAACAGGATATTGTAATATCGAAACTAATGGTGCATTAATAGGTGTAAATAATAGTGATGGAAGTGATTATAAATATAATTTCCTTATTTATAATTACGATAATTCTTCTTGTACTTATCCAAAAGGAACAAGCGTATACGCTTCAGACAGCCCTGTTACTATATGTGTCAATGGAAAATTAGATGTTAATGGAACACTTACAGGAAACATATCAACACAGGTTAAAGATTCGACTTTAAAGATATCCAAAGATTCTAAATTAAAGGCATCTATAGTATTATCATGCGATATCAAAGTAACTAAAATCATTACTACTTTCTATAGTTTGGATAAACTAACGCAAAATGAGTTTGTTGCTTTGACAAACGGAGAACAAATAGTTAATGATAGTAATAATACTGTCACCTATATTGGAAATGGTTCATATTTTGTAAAGACTTAGTGAAAAAACTTTAGTAAGTGGTATATCTTCCCCAAGTGCAGGTAAAACATACTATGGTCGAGAAGGTGGTACTTGGTCGGAAATACAAAAAACTTAACAAGACCACAAACCTAATCAGTGGATTTATCCACTGATTGGTTTTGGGCGTGAATGGGAAACAGAAAAAAATTAAAATTGGTGCGTGAGCGTATTTGCTTGCGTGCCTTTTTTCTATTTCCCAAAAAAAGCGGATATAAGATCAATATTTTGTTGTTTCGTCCGCAAGATACCAAATTGTTATACAATTTGATTTTCGCTTTGCTCAAATTTCGACTTCGCTAACGCTTCGCTCAGTATGACAGCGGACGGGAATACTCATTACTCAATTGAAAGCAAAAAGGAGCGGAAACGCTCCTTTCTTAATTGGTTATGGGTATGTGTTTAGATAGTGGACTATGATGATTGTTCAACGAAGTAGCCTTCAGTCGCACCTGTTGGTACATAGCCAATATAGGTTTTATCAACGGAAGGTGTAAACCAAGTTCTGTTACTATCTAATAATGCAAGAGTATATTCTATTTTTACGGCATTATAGTCGGTTGTGGTTAAACCCCAGCTTTTTTTCTCGGTGATGTTAATGTGAGATGTAAATGTGTTATTATTTATTGAAGCAGAAGATTTTAACTCTATTGATGCACCCATATGTGTTGTTGATATATTTCCACCTAATTTTCCTTCTACATCAAGACTTCCGTCAACAATAATTTCAACAGTGCTTCCTGATTCGTACCCCGATATACTATTAGATACATCTGTTCTGCTTCGATTACCTCCGTAACTTGTTTGGTTATTACCTTCTTTCGTTAATACACTATTATAATTTCCAGGGTATCCTATTATACCACCAGCTGAAGTAATAGTGCATGTTCCTAAATTACTTATCTTAAACAACGCTCCTGGCAATAGTTTAAACACAGAACCTACACTTAACTCTCCGCCATCAATGATGATTGAATAATAACCACATATAGGTATTTCTTTCCCTTCCGTGCTCATAGATAGTCCAGAGATTTTTACTTTTAGATTATTAGTAGTTGCCTTACCATTTAGCATTGTAATTATAACTTTACCATCTTTTACTTCTTTGGTAATACTTCCGTCATTTATTTGAAATAGACTATCTGTATTTGGCCCAAACATTACAATATCTTGATTTATTGAGATAACTTTACTTACTATAGTTATAAAACGAGCAGTTACAGTTCCTTTATGAAAAACTATCATTTTCGATTCGATATTAGCCACTAAAAACTGAGAGAATGGAAAGATCTTATCATATATTTTACTACCTATTGTTCCTCCTGGCCAGTCCTTTACTTGCAATGGCTCAAAAACTTTTGCATCAGAATTAACTAAAACAGTTCCACTACCTTTAATATATCCCCATGCATATAACTCCGAATCAGAATTCATAGATATTTTAGCATCATCCTCTAATTGAATACATCCATAATCTCCAGTTGTATGACTTGTATAGTTGGAAGAAAGTCTTGCTTGTCTGCCCGCAACATTTAATATGCCAGACAAAGTCAAAGTAGTATTCTTTGAAATTGTTAATAATCTATAAACGCCATTATTTGTAGATAAGTTTGAATCGGAATCAGCCATTTGGGCTGTATTCAAAGTATCATCATAAGGAACAACAAGAGATACACCAGCTTCTATTTCAACATTTTGATTCATATAGGTGTTTTCTTTAACTATTATGATTTCACCACTTGTAGCGTTATCTAAGGCGTCGTCGATGTTATAAAGAGTATTGTGGTATGTGCTTAGTACAACGCTTCTAATCTTGATGGTTATTTCTGTATCAGCCATTTGATAGTTTTGCGAGCTAAGATATACTGTAGGTTTCCAAGTACCACCATCGGTAAATCCAATACTCTTTATATCAATCGAAGAATTATTATTTTGAATACAACCATTATCAACGGATTTTCCGGATTCATAATTAACTGTAAATCCAGTGTAGATTTTGGAAGTCTCACCTATAGGTGCATACCAAAGAGTATAGTCATCAGGTGAAACTTTACTGCCGTTATATACTACAACAGGTGTGAACGAAATTAAACTACCGGTATAATCCGCATAGAATTCGTATGATTCTAAAGTTACAACTGCCTTCTTTGAAACTGGTGTTATTTTTACTTCTTTATCATTGTAGTTAATTTTATCCGCATTATACCATGCCGTGAAGGTTTCATTATATTTTGGTATACTTTCTAGTAGTGTCAAACTCTTATTTTTCCACCAATCGTCAGCCTTATTGTGGTGAGTAAAGCGTTATATGTTATCG
>CAZUET010000131.1:0-4432 GCA_964619685.1 uncultured Christensenellaceae bacterium | reverse complement strand
TTTTATGAGAATGTATGATTTAATCAAGAAAAAGAGAGATGGATTCGAGCTTACCCGTGAAGAAATTAATTTTGTAATTGACGGCTATATGAAAGAGGAAATTCCTGATTATCAGGTTTCTGCTTTGCTTATGGCTATTTTTTATAAGGGAATGACTAATAGGGAAACTGCCGATCTAACCTTTGCAATGAGAGATTCGGGTGAAAAGCTTCACTTTGAAGGACTTGAGGGATTAAGAGTTGATAAGCATTCTACCGGCGGTGTAGGTGATAAGACCAGTCTTATCGTTGCACCTATTGTTGCTTCGTTGGGTGTTAAAGTTGCCAAAATGAGTGGTCGTGGCTTAGGTCATACGGGCGGAACTATAGATAAGCTTGAGGCTATCAAGGGTTTTAGAACGGATATACCGCTTGATGAATTTATAAATATCGTAAATGAAGTAGGTATCTCTATAATTGGTCAAACAAAGGATCTTGCTCCTGCCGATAAGAAACTATATGCACTTAGAGATGTTACGGCTACTGTCGAAAGCATCCCTTTGGTAGTATCGAGTATAATGAGTAAGAAGTTAGCAGCAAATGACGACTGCGTTGTTTTGGATGTTAAGACTGGTTCGGGTGCAATTTGTAAGACTTTAGAGGATAGCACTACACTTGCATCGATAATGGTCGATATTGGTAAGAAAGCAGGAAAGAAGATGATGGCTATCATTACCGATATGGATAGACCGTTAGGAAATAATGTAGGTAATAGCTTAGAAGTTATCGAAGCTATTGAAACTCTCAAAGGTAACGGACCTGAGGATCTTACCGAAATATGCCTGATATTGGCAGCTTCGATGTTGCATATCGCCGGGTTTGGAGATATTGATTCTTGTAAGCAGATTGCTTTAAATCAAATTCAATCAGGTAAAGCATTTAGAACATTCTTAAAAATGGTAGAGAAACAGAGCGGTGATGTTAACTGTATCTTGAACCCCGAATTATTTGAAAAAGCAAAGTATTCGTTGGAGATCTATTCACCGAAATCGGGATATATTAACCATATGAACACCGAAGAAATAGGATTATCAAGCCTTATGCTCGGTGCTGGACGAAATAGAAAAGAGGATCCTATCGATTACTCCGCAGGTATCATTCTCAATAAAAAGACCTATGATTATATCAATGAAGGTGAGCTATTGGCTACACTTTATACAAATAAACCCGAAGTCTTGGAGCAGGTCAAAGAAAAAATGCTCAATGCTACGGTTATCAGCGACCAATTAGGTGAAGTTAGACCGCTGGTATTTAAAACGATAATTTAAACAAGGAGAATAAAATGGATATTAATGTAATTTTATCAAAATGTGATCACACTTTGTTAGGACAGACTGCTACATGGCAGGATATTAAAGGTATTTGTGACGATGGTTTAAAATATCATACCGCTTCGGTATGTATTCCTCCATGCTTTGTTAAGGATGCTAAAGAATATGTAGGCGATAAACTTCAAATATGTACAGTTATCGGTTTTCCTAACGGATATAATAGCACAAAAGCAAAAGTTTTTGAGACCGAAGATGCAGTTGCAAACGGAGCAGATGAAATCGATATGGTTATCAATATCGGTAGATTGAAAGAGGGTAATACCGAGTATGTCCTAAACGAAATTAAGGAAATCAGAAAAGCATGCGAAGGTAAGATACTTAAGGTCATCATTGAAACATGTCTTTTAAGCGATGAAGAAAAGATTACGATGTGTAAGCTTGTTACCGAAGCAAAGGCTGATTATATCAAAACATCTACAGGCTTTTCTAAAGCAGGTGCAACAAAGGAAGATATCAAATTATTCTCCGAGCATATTGGTTGCGATGTAAAAATGAAAGCTGCAGGTGGTATTTCAAACATTCAAGATGCAGAGGACTTTATTAATCTCGGAGCAGAAAGATTAGGTACATCGAGAATAGTAAAAATTGTTAAGGCAAAGGAGAATGAATAATGGAAAATAAGCATAATAATATACCGACACCTCACATTACCGCAGCGTACGGTGATTTTGCAGAAACAGTATTAATGCCCGGCGATCCTCTGAGAGCAAAATTTATCGCAGAGAATTTCCTTGAAAATGCAGTTTTAGTAAATAATATTCGTGGAGTAAACGGATATACCGGCTACTATAAGGGTAAGAGAGTTTCCGTAATGGCTTCAGGCATGGGACAACCTTCTATTGGTATCTACTCATATGAGCTATATAATTTTTACGATGTTAAAACCATCATAAGGATCGGTTCTTGTGGTTCATTCGATAAGGATCTTCATGTAAGAGATATCATTATCGCTCAAGGTGCTTGTACAAACGGTAATTATGCATCTCAATACAATCTTCCCGGTACATTCGCTCCTATCGCCGACTTTGACCTTGTTAGAAGAAGTGCAGAGCTTTGCGAGAAAAAAGGCATAAATTATAAGGTCGGTAATATTTTATCATCCGATATGTTCTATGATGACTCGAATTCGGGTATGGTTTGGGCAAAAATGGGTGTTTTAGGAGTGGAAATGGAATCTGCTGCTCTATATTGTAATGCAGCTCGTGCTGGTAAAAAAGCACTTTGTATTTGTACTGTCAGCGATTCGTTTATCAATCCTGAAGAAAATACTACTGCGGAAGAAAGACAAAATTCATTCACAAGAATGATGGAAATTGCTTTGGAGATCGCATAGAATGAGTAAGAGAGCTTTTATTATCGTTCTTGATAGCTTTGGTATAGGTGCAATGCCTGATGCAAAGGATTGGAATGATGAAGGTACTAATACTATATTAGCGGTTAGAAATCATCCAAAATTTAATTGTCCTAATATGACAAAGCTCGGTTTATTTAATATCGAGGGTGTCGGTGGCGGTGTAGAAAGCCCCATGGCAAGCTATGCAAGATTAGCCGAATTATCTAAGGGCAAGGATACCATTATCGGTCACTGGGAAATTGCAGGGATAGTATCAGAACATCCAATGCCGACATATCCAAATGGATTTCCTGATGATTTAGTAAAAGAGTTCGAACGCCTAACGGGTAGAAAAACGCTTTGTAATATGCCTTATTCCGGAACCGAGGTTATAAAGGACTACGGGGAAGAGCATATTAAGACAGGGAAGTTAATTATATATACATCGGCTGACTCGGTATTCCAAATTGCAGCACATGAAGATATTGTACCTATCGAAGAGTTGTATCGCTATTGTGAGATCGCAAGAGAGTTATTGGTCGGTAAGCATGGTGTAGGTAGAGTTATCGCTCGTCCGTTTGACGGTTCCTATCCATTCAATAGAACATCAAGAAGACACGATTATGCGCTAGTTCCCCCCGAAAATACGATGCTCGATGTAATTCATGAAAGCGGTAAGTCGGTCATATCTGTCGGTAAGATCTCCGATATATTTGCCGGAAAAGGTGTTAGTAAAGGTTATAGGACAACATCTAACAACAATGGTATGGATATCACTCTCGAGATCGAAAAAGAAGATTTTGAAGGCTTGTGCTTTGTAAATCTTGTTGATTTCGATATGAAATACGGTCACCGTAGAGATGTTGAGGGGTACGCTAATGCTCTTACCGAATTCGATGTATATCTCGGTAAATTCATTGAAAATATGTGTCAGGACGATTTGCTTATAATCACAGCCGATCACGGATGCGATCCTTCTTATAAACTAAGCACAGATCACACCAGAGAATATGTACCAATGCTTGCATTTGGTGCTAATATAAATAACGGTGTAGATCTCGGTACAAGATACGGTTTTTGCGATATATCTGCAACCGTGTTAGAATACCTTGGAGTTGACCAACAAACAACGAAGGGAAATTCATTCCTTGGTAAAATATTAAAATAAGGAAAACGTAATATGACAAATTTAGAATTGATGCATTTGGCAATTACTGCTCGTGAAAGCTCATATTCTCCCTATTCAAACTTTAAAGTAGGGGCGGCATTGCTTGCAAAGAACGGAAAGGTCTACTTAGGATGTAATATTGAGAATTCTGCTTACACTCCTACAGTATGTGCTGAAAGAGTGGCGTTTTTCAAGGCTGTAAGCGAGGGAGTTAGAGAATTCGAGCGTATAGCCATCGTAGGCGGTAAAGCCGATGAAAAGCCGAGATTTTGTGCTCCGTGCGGTGTTTGTAGACAAGTTATGACTGAGTTTTGCGGAAATGATTTTAAGATCATTTTGGGCGATGCTGAGTCAGTAAACGAGTACGGTTTGTATGATATTTTGCCATTTGCATTCACCCCTAACGAGTTAAAATAATATATAAGATCCGTTTGTATTGAGTTATATTAAGCTCAAATATAAACGGATTTTATTTTTATTGAACAAAATTGCAAT
This sequence comes from uncultured Christensenellaceae bacterium, assembly GCA_964619685.1. Taxonomy (GTDB): domain Bacteria; phylum Bacillota; class Clostridia; order Christensenellales; family CAG-1252; genus RUG14300. The sequence continues at coordinate 67 of CAZUET010000131.1, read as the reverse complement.
AAAAAAACCTTTTTTATATAGAAAAAAATCGTTTAATCGTATTGCATTCTTTATTTAAATATATTAT
>CAZUET010000130.1:0-4438 GCA_964619685.1 uncultured Christensenellaceae bacterium | reverse complement strand
TGATAGAGCTGTATATTTCGATATATATTTTATATAGAAATTTTCAGACAAAAAATCAAAAAGACAATATAATTCGGAAGGTGAAGAATAATGAAAAAAACAAACTTCAAAAATTTCCTTATTATCCTATTCACGATCGTAATGGTCTGTGTACTCTGCTTGTCCTTCGTTGCATGTGACAATAACGTAGAGACACCTGACGATGGCGATAATGGATCGGATACAACTACTACAAGCGAAACCTCTTTGATCAAGAACGGTACTTTCGCAACCTACACCGGTTCGTCTGCTCCCTTTACAGCAGGTACTTGGAAAACAAGCTCCAGCTCGAGCATCAAAACGAACTTTAAAGGCGTAGTTCATGCAGATGATCTATTTGCTGCAGAAAGCGCAACTACAGATTGGGCTAATATCTCTAATCCCGGTAAAGCTAACGAGGATGACGAAGATAGTGCAGTTTACATGATCTATAATGTTCAAGAAGATGTTTCGACAGTTTATCAAAGCTTCACAACAGCTATCGGCGGTTATTATAAGATAACCGTTCAAGTCAAAGCAGTCGGTGGCATTGAAGATAACGATCTTGTAGATGGTGCATATATTACATTCTCCGGTAATGTTTACAAACAATTCGGACCATTTAAGCCTGTTGAGAATAATGGCTGGAGAACTGTTACCCTTTATGTAGAAGCTTCTCGTGTTGAAACTCAAAGCATCACTATCACGATGTCTATGGGCGACTCCAAGACCTCTACTAAGGCTACAGGTTGCGTTTTCTTTGATAATGCTAATGTTGAACAAATTCAACAAAGCGATTATAAGACCGCACAAGAAACCGACGGTAACGAGTTAGTTGATTTCTACTCCATGCTCACTCCTGATGGCGACTTCATCAATAATATGAGCGTTGCTAATCCTGCTACATCCAATACTTGGTCTAAGAATATCGGTAAGGATAATGAGGGTAACTCTGTTTCTACCAACTACTTACAATCCGGTGTCGTTGATATCGCTAAATTTGACGATTGGAAGAGCTTAATCGGTGAGAAGGAAGATGAAAGCAATGTTTCACCTAAGACTCCTTATCAATTCGTAACAGATAACGATACAGTTTCCGCTTACGATTATCTATCCGATGATACAAACTTACTCCTCATCACTAACTACCCGGCTATTGCTAAGGCACAGTCCAACAGTTCAGCTTATACCTCAGTAGGTTACTCCGCTAAGTCATCTATGGCTATCGAGGTCGGTACTTACTACGAATTGAAGGTTTGGGTATACACCGATTTAGTAAACTTCGATTACGATGCTGAGAATAAGGTCTCTACCGATCCTATCGACTTTGGTGCTAAGATTGCTGTTACCGGTGTAGGTGAAAATACTTACTTCGAGAACATCAATACTAATAAACAATGGGTTGAATATACATTCGCAATCGTTGGTCATGAGTACAGAACCAAGTCTATCGGTTTAGAATTATGGTTAGGTAACGGCGAACAAGGACAAAGTAAGCTTGCTTGTGGTACCGTATTGTTCGACAATGTAAGACTTATCGTAAAAGGTACATTCACTGATAGCACAAGACAATCTGTAATCGATAATTACACTAATGTTGCTACAGCTAATCCCGATACTACTAAGGTTGTCGATATTAAGTCCTTAAGCGACTCCAGTATGACCGAAAATACCATTAAGAATCCTAATTTCCAAACAATGGACGAAAATGGTTTACCCACAGATTGGACTCTTGGACTCGTAAACGATGTTCACGCTAACATCTCCGAAGGATCCACAAAGATCGAAAATCCCGATATCATCGTTGATATTATCAATGTTAATAATTCCAACACTGCCATCGAAGGTAAATCCGACGAGGAGCAAAAGGAATATTGGCAATCCAACTACGGTATTGATGAGAATCCTCAGTTACCGTACGAGAATCTTGATAATATATTGATTATTAATAATAAGATTGCATCTGCTTATCAACTCAAGCTGCCCACAAATATCGAGTTCAAACCCAATCTCCAATACCGCATCGGTCTTTGGATTAAAACAATGGGTGTTCCTGAGGGAACAGGCGCTACTATTACCTTAAAGAATGAAACTGCTGATTCTACAATCAATAGCTTCACTAAGGTCAATACAGCTGATTACATGAATGAGATTACAAACGGTTATGCTGAATATGTATTCTATGTACAAGGTTCTAACTTCGTTTCGAGCAACATGGATGACGATATCATTTCTGCAAGCTTAACAGTTAATCTCGGTGACGGTAATGCTCTTGATTCATCTGCATTCGTTTCCGGTGCTTTACTTATCGCTAATATCAATATCGAGCAAGTTAATTACAGTGAGTATAAGAAAGCTTCCTCTTCCTCTAACAGCTATGTTAAGACAAAGAGCTTAGCTACCTCTCAAGGTACTGTTTCTAACGGAAGTTTCAACTCCTTTGAGTATGATGACAGCTCTATCGATCCCGATACAGGTAAGCAAACTGATTTCCTAAAGCCTTCTAACTGGACATTAAATAGTTCCTTAGATAAAGATGATGTTAAATCAGGTATTGTTAATACAAATCAAGTTGATTTCATCAATGAAAAGTTTGGAGACAACTATCAAATCTATACAAATTGGTCTACAAGCGATATGGGTAAGCCTGTTGACTTAGGTAAACCAAATGTATTAGCTATCAAGGCTGTTAATGAGATCGAGTCTTCGTTAGTATATACTTCAAGCTCTGTATCATTAAGTAAGGAATCCTTCTATGTATTCAAGATCTATGCTATGGCAGACGGTATGGTAGGAACTATCGGTGTTACTGCTAATAATAACTCCGTTCCCATGTACTACAAAGTACCTAATGATAAAGCTTGGCACGAGATTATATTCACCGTTAAAACAGGTTCATTAGCATCTCCCTCTATCACCATTAAGCTATATGCGGGTGATTATGCTACAGATAGCGAGGCTGACTATGAAGATGGCGCAGAACCTAAGTACCAAGGCAACTTATTCTTTGATAGCATTACTTACTACTCAGTAGAAGAAGATGTTTACAATGCTGCTAATGATGAATTAAAGTCCAGCTATACTGTTGACTCATTTGATACAACTTCTAAGCCCACCACCGTTACAGGACCAAGCAGTTCTATGTGGACAGGTGCAGGTGAAAAGAACAGTTCCTCTAATAATAGAGCTAACGAAGAAGATTTCCAATATGCAGGTATCATCATTAAGGGTAGTTCAGAGCCTGACACATTCAAGAAAACCGAAGATGTTAAGTATACAGACGAAGAATCCGGCGAAGAAAAGACCAAAGTTGAGACTATTGAAGGTAGCGTACTTACAAATGAACAAATTTGGGTCAATGATGATAGTGCTTACTTAATGATCAATAACCAAAAGGCAAGCTACTATTCATATAAGAACAAGTCCAGCATCTCTCTTGACTCTAACAGTTACTACAAGCTTACTGTTGATGCAAGAACAATCGGTATCAAGAATGGCGAATTCGCTACTATAAAAGTAGAAAATTCTAAGGAAACATTTGAAAGCAAGGTAAATACAGAATATGCACCTAAGCTTGACGCTAACGGCAAGATCGTTTATGACGAAGACGGTGCTATCGTATATGAATCAGCTGCTTCTAACGATTGGACAACTTATACATTCTACTTCAAGACAGCCGAATCTACCAAGATGAGCAGTGTTTATATCACAATGATCTTAGGTACATCCGACGCTAAGGTTCAAGGTACTGTTTTCTTTGATAATGTAGAACTTAAGAAACTTGACGATGCAACCGAATTCAATAGCTTCTACTCTTCTATCTATGTTGTTGACGAAGATGGTAAGGCTACTGTTGATGAGAATGGTAAGTATGTTGAGCAAGAAAATGCTGATAAGCTACTTCTTACTAATAAAGTTATCAGAGCTGATGACGACGATGCTGCTAAGGAAGAAGATAAGAAAGACGAAGAAGAAAACAATGAAAATAAGGATACAAGCTACTTGTGGATAATTATTTCTTCACTTGTAATTGCTGTTGTACTTATCGTTGTTGTAATCGTTTACTTAGTACGCAAATTTACTCCTAAGCATCGTATTAGCTTCAAGCGTAAAAAGAAAGTTGAGTATTCAAGAGATGAAAACGTCGCCAAGGACACCAAGAATGATGTAAATGACGATTCCGATACAGATTTCAAGGATTAATCAATAAACCAATCAAAAGGAACGGCTAAGGTCGTTCCTTTTTTTATTCATTTTTTTTATAATAAGCCTATAAGATTAATAGTAAAATACTTTTCCTTGATTGATAATGGTACGCTTTAAGATCTCATCGTATGTTAGGTGTGTTTTATGTGAAACTGAGAATATTGTATCATAAGCTGTTATTACATATCTGTTTGATCTATTTATATAGAAATAC
>CAZUET010000129.1:0-4541 GCA_964619685.1 uncultured Christensenellaceae bacterium | reverse complement strand
AAATGATACAATATTAAAGGTATTTGACTAATGAAAGCTTATAAATGAGGTAAATATGATTAAAGAGATTATAGATCAAGCTATCGCATATGTTAAAGAATTATTTGAAAACGAATACAGTGGGCATGACTACTTCCATACCATTAGAGTATTTAAAACGGCAACGCTTATAGCTAAAGAAGAAAATGCCAATTTAGAGGTCGTACAACTTGCGGCATTATTGCACGATGTTGATGATCGGAAATTGTCGCCCGAAACATACTTAGAACAGAGTAATGCAAGAGACTTCTTATTAAAACAAAAAATAGACAGGATAACTATCGATAATATATGCGAGATAATCCGTGAAATCTCATATATGGGTACCGATTCCGTTACGCCGAGAACAATTGAGGGCAAGTGTGTACAAGATGCCGATAGATTAGATGCTTTGGGTGCAATAGGTATCGCACGGGCATTTGCATATGGTGGAAATCACAATAGACAAATGTATAATCCTGATATTTTGCCTAATATGCAAATGAATAAGGATGAGTACTATAAAAGCCAATCTTCGACCATTAATCATTTTTATGAAAAGCTATTACTTCTTTCTAAACTAATGAATACAGTCGCCGCCCAAAGAATTGCAAAACAGCGTGAAGAATACATGAACGCATTTCTCGATGAATTCTTTTTAGAATGGGACGGTGTGCGTTAATAAAACTCAATAATGCCAAACGATATGGATTATAACGATATTTGCATAGGCTGGATAAAACATAATCGATAAAATTCTTGATTCCATAATGGGGTTATGATATAATTTAGATAGGTGTACTGTAAAAATGATGCAATTATTTATTGTATAAATATAGGTTTAATGAGATCATATGTAATGCTTTTATATCATGACTTTAAGAGGTGCTAAAGCCTATAAAAGATACATGATAGAACTATGCGTTCAAAAATTACAGTATGGAATTAATAGAAGGAGATCATAATGGCTGACAGCGTATACGAAGTATTTATTTCATTCAAAAATAGAGATTTTGACGGCAATCCGTCCTTGGATAGTCGCATAGCCGAACAGCTTTACCAAGAATTTATGAATCACGGTATTTCGGCATTTTTTAGCAATATCAAGTTACTTGAACTTGGTGCTGCCGCATATAAATCGTCTATTGAAAAGGCAATGGATACTGCAAAAATTATGATAGTGATAGGTAGCGATCCCGCATTTTTAGACACCGAATGGGTCACATATGAGAGAGATTCCTTCCATAACGATATTTTATCGGGACTTAAAAAGGATGCGTGTATTATCCCCTATTTAGGCAATTTTGAAAGTGCTAAAATTCCACGTAGTCTAAGGGGGTACGAAACATTTTCGTTATCCAATCATACGCCCGAGGATGTAGTTCGTTTTGCAATCAACTTCTTAAATAAAACTAAGCAACAGCAAGTAGATATGGGTAGGGAACGTTCCGTGTCTACAGGTAAGATCGCATCAACATATAAGCCCGATGCAGGTAAAGAATTTCGTCGTTTGCGTATACAAGCTAAGAATACTCGTCCTGCCGATATGCCTGCTATCAACTATGTGTTGGAACAACTCGGTAAAAAAGATGTAAAGATTCTTGATGTTGGGTGTGCATACGGATTTGTTACACGGGATAGATTTGCATCAATTGAAGGCTCATTCACAATCGGCGTAGATATAAGTGAAGCGTGCTTAACATATGCGAAGGAGCATAACGCATCTAATAATATGGTATTTGAGCATTTGCAACTTGAATCCGAAAATCTTGAAGATGAATTGTATGCTATCATGGATAAGTATTCGGTTGAGAGTTTCGATATTATATTTGCATCGTTAGTAATACACCATCTTAAAAATCCAAATAAGTTTCTTAAGAGAATGCGTAGATTTCTCAATAAGGACGGATATATTATCATTAGGGGTTCTGACGACGGAAGTGTGTTGAGTATTAATGATGACGGGTTAGTCCAAAAGATTATCGATTTGCATTTATCCACCGAAGGAATATCAGATAGAGCTAATGGGCGTAAAATTTATTCACAGCTTATCAGCTCGGGATATAAAAATATAAAAATGATGAATTATGTCAAAGATATTTCCGGACTGGATATTGATGAGCGTAATGATATATTTGAGGAACGGTTTGCATATAGGCGTAATTATTTAAAGACCTTATGTGATCGTAATCCCTATGATATGGAAAAACGCAACAACTTAGATTATATGGATTTTGCACTTGAATGCTTAGAAAATAAGTTTTCCGAGGAGCAATTCTGGTATTGTGAAATAGACTTTGTTGGAATAGCTCAAAAGAAATAATATTGATATATGGGTAGTTTTTATACGCAGATATTGAACATTGATTTTTTTATAAATTAAAGTCGAGATCGGTGTATGATCTTTTAAAAAATATAAAAAAGTGGGATAATATATAAACACTATAGCTTGACTAAAAAGGAAAAAATATGGCAAATAAAAAATATAAACACATAGTATTCGATTTGGACGGAACATTGATAGATAGTGAAGATCTTTTTATATCGACACTTAAAGAAAGTCTTAAGCATTTTGGCTTGACGGTGGATGATAGAGTGTATCAAACATTTGGCTTATCGGGCACTGATATTGGTAGATTGCTTGAGATCCCTGCCGATATTGGTAGGGATTTTGCAGTATACTGGTATGTTTTACAATGTCGTTCAACTGAATTTAGCGATACAAAAAGGGCGTTAGCTTCTTTAAAAGAAGCTGGCTATACTATAGGAATAGTTAGCTCAAGAGATTCTGCTCTTGCAACGGATGCTATTAAAAGAGAAAGCTTTGCACCATATATCGATATTGTCTACGAATCGGAAAAAACAGGAAAATATAAACCTGACCCTGCTCCGTTATTAGCGTATTTGGAAGATAATAAATTACAAAAAACCGAGATGATATATATTGGTGATCTTATAACCGATAAAGAATGTGCAGTGAGTGCAGGTGTTGATTTTGCATATGCAGGCTGGGGCTGGAAAAATATAAATCCCGATTCGAAAATCACAAGAACATTCTTCACATTTGATGAAATGCTTGAGTACCTATTATAAGTAGGTACTTTTTAATTTGGATATTTATTGATGAGGGAAGTCGGTATTACGGCGTACGGAGGGGTTATTTTGTTCTAAGTCCTTTTGGGTAGTGGTTTTTTGCACGACCGCAGCTGACCTTTACGCCACCTATCGGGCAACCGCATACTGTGATTACTGCCCAACCATCTGATAGAGTTGAGTCTATCTCTTCACCCCTAAGATAGCGTTTTAGGTTGTCACTATCGTGTTGAAGCTCCATTTTTTGTTTAAAATATGCACCGTATGCCGAGAAAAATTGATGATGGGGTATAAGTCGCTTATCGATCTCTCCTACCTTGACGCCCGATGCCGTAATTTGTTTGGTTATTGGCGGAATGATGGCAGGCGGAATTACAACGCTATTGTTATACATATATGCATTTACGCTCATGCTTAGATTTGACAAAAATTGATCAATATTTTCTTTTTCTTTACGGCTCAATTCCTTTAACGGCATCTTATTATTTGATTCTTCGACGCTGTTTATTCTTTGTAATAGTGCCACGAAATGCCCTTCACCACGAATTTTATCGGGGTAGAGCCTACCGCTCAAGCCTTCGGAATCTAACCCCTTATCAATAGGAAATTGTGATGGAATTGGCAGTAATTTAAATTCGCCCTTATCTAACAGATATTGTACTACTTCTTCATTTTCTCTTACCGAAAATGTGCATGTAGAGTATACAAGGACACCACCCGTACGCACGCATTTGGCGCCTTCGGTAATTATTTCCTTTTGCAATTCAGACAGTGAAATAGATTTACTTAGCGACCATTCCGAAATTGCCTCGGGATTTTTCCTAAACATTCCCTCCCCGGAGCATGGCGCATCCACAAGAACATAATCAAACCATCCGTACGCCATTTTGGCTAATGAGTGGGTGTCCAGCATTGTTACAATAGTATTTCTTAAGCCCAATCTCTCCACATTGCCAACGAGAGTTTTATTTCGTGACGGATTTATCTCATTACTCACTAATACACCGTTATCACCGATAAGTGCAGAAATTTGTCCTGTTTTACCGCCCGGAGATGCACAAAGATCTAATACACGGCTCCCCTTATGCGGATTAAGAACAAGCGCAGGAATCATTGCGGACGGTTCTTGAATATATACTGCTCCTGCATGGTGAAAAACCGATGAACCTAATGAGTCATCTTTAAGGTAATAGCAATTTTTGGCATAATCGATTTCACCGCTTCCAAACTGCTCGAGCGGATAATCGCACGATTTAGCGGTATTGATTCTAAACCCCCTAACCGAAGGGCATGCATAAGAAGACAAAAACGAATCGTATTCGTTTTTTCTCAGTTCCATCATTTCACTTAAAAAATCGATAGGCAATTCCATAGCTTTCTCTCACCACGCCGAGTATTTCATCGACAAAGAATAATATGATACTTTTATT
>CAZUET010000128.1:0-4600 GCA_964619685.1 uncultured Christensenellaceae bacterium | reverse complement strand
TACCACTAAAATACCCACTACCGAGCGTGGGGTTTCGTGCGTAAAAATTCGAGTTTAAACGATTTGAGCTTGGCGAAAATCAAATGGCAGAGCATTTTGTATCTTTCGGACGATAATACATAAATAAAAAGAGTATGTTTGAAACATACTCTATTATAAAATAATTTTTGTATTTTTCACGCAAAAATGCGAATTACCACTTATTATGTACCTTTTCTGCAAATCCAAGATTTCCGTCTAATTCAATGATTTTTCCGTCGTCAAGAATACATTTTCCATAAAACCGACCAAATACTTGATGAGGTATCATACACATAATTTTAAGATCAAACGGAGCATATCTATCTATGATTGGTTCAAAAATAAGATCAAGCCGATTATTTGATGATGTAAAATGCCATTTTTGCATATAATCGGGGTTGACTCCCTTTTTATTATCGTTAGGAATTCCAAAATCGACATTCTCTAATTTATGAGCTGTTCCGTCATAAAATAGCATGTTTTCCGAGGCTGAAGATGTGTTTCCAAAGCCGTAGCCGATATTGAATCCGAATGTTTTACCGTCTTTTAGCTTAGTTTGTAAGCTTCCCCAATACCAAGTATTGTCATAGGTCCACACGCCACGCCCCCAATCAAGAGTAGCCAATGTATCTTCCTCGTCGAATACAAATTTTTGCTCATTGATCTTAAACCAACCGCTTGCAACCATGCAGTTGATTTTTTGGTTATAGTAGAAATATTTATCCTTATCGAATGGAGTAGCGATAACCATTGTTTCTTTCGGTGCATTTTTAATAACGATTTCAAAAGAAAGGTCATTTTTCTTATCATATTTTTTATAATAACCGTGTAAACGCCTTTCGTTTCCGTCATTTTCAAATGTATATTCCGACTTAGGTGCTTTACAATATGCATCGCCTATCGTTGAAGTCGTGGGCATTTTGAGTTTACCCATAGGAAAGAGAATAATATCGCTATTAGTAGCTTGCCAAGGCTTAGCAAAGTCAATAACTGAAATAGAGTTAGCACCAACATAGCCCATATCGGCCATAGTAAGACAAAGAGCATATCTTCCGTTAGAAATATAATAATAATCCCATTCCTTAATTCTACTCTTTTTTGCTTTTATATCGTTTCTCGAATACTCCCAAACGAGTTCTTTAGAGTATCCGGGGTTTTGAATACATCCGTTGCTATTGAGCAAAGGTTGTTTTTCGGTAACATAATTCTGCATACCAATCTCCTTTTTCGAATTCCACATTGTTCGATAAAACCGAGCATATATACAAGATAGATCAACCGATAGGCTAATCTACCGACAATTTTGATTGTATTAGATTATATACATTATAAACATTTTTTTTGTATTAGTCAATAGATAAAAATAAAAATTTGTTTATTGTAATACAACCGTTTTTTATAGTTTAAACTGATCAAGGAAATTAATTGAATTGGCATTTGAAAAAAAATGTAAAAATAGATAATGATCAAATAAATAATTTTTCGATATGCCTTAAAAAATTGAACGATAAATGAAATAAAAAGGGCGTTTTCATTATAGAAAACGCCTAAGTCTTAATCAAGATCGATAGGTAATAATTTTAATATTGTAGGGGATATATTAGCCCGTTGAATGAGTTCTTTAAGCTCTTGTTTTTTTGCTTTTATGTATGATGGGGCATGATTAGCTTTTTTTGCTCTAATAAGCAGATTTTTAGGGCTGTCAGATAGATCCACGAATTCAAGCACATCGGTTTTATATCCATACAATTCAAGTACGGTCGCTCTAATTGAATCCGTGATCAAAGCAGAAATTCGTTCTTTAATGATTCCGTATCTTAGTAAAATAGGATCGAATTCTGTTGTAATTTGTCTATTGATCTCCTTTTGACAGCAAGGAACTGAAAATATATATTTTGCATTTGATTCCACCGCTTGCTTTAAAACATAGTCGGTAGCAATATCGCAAGCATGTAGGGATATTATAAGATCGGGCTGTCTAACAGGTTTATAATCGATAATATTCATGCAATAAAAATGCATTCCGTGATAACCGTATTCGTTTGCCAAGCTTGTACAATCCTTTATTACGCTTTCTTTTAGGTCAACGCCATCGAGAGTAACATTGAGTTTTTTGATAAACGTTAGAAAATAGTAGACAGCGAAGCTCAAATAACTCTTACCGCAACCAAAATCAGCGATATAAATGCTATCATTTTCCTTATAATCGTGTAAGCAGTCATCGAGCAACTCAAGATAGCGGTTAATTTGTCTAAACTTATCACGCATAGACGCAACTACCTTATATTCCTTTGTAAAAATACCTATTTTGACAAATATAGGTATAGGGGCACCTTCGGGAATAAGATAGTTTTTTTCCTTATTGTGGGTAACGGGAGCTTGTTTATCTGCATTAATCTTTTTACAAAAAGTAATCTCTCCGTTTTTGAGAAATGTTGAGAAAGACTCTTCGCCAAAAAGGTACATTTCTTTGAAATGCACGCACTCATTTTTTAAGTAATCGTCTAAGACATCGAAGTTTGTATGAGTAACCTGTGTATCGGTATACTGTTCTGCTTGGTATAAACTTTTAGCATTACTCAGCCTTTTTATGACAATCTTCTTGTATAAGGATTCCTTCGTTGGCTTAGAAAGGACGACCTTATTATATTCATTTTTCAGCAATTGATCTAATGTATACATAACTATGATTATTTTACAACAAAAATGTGTTGAATGCAATACAAAACGACATTATTTTGCATACCATTTGACTAAAAAGAATAAAATATTGCATGAATTTTATCTTTGTAGTATTGATGATATGCTCAATTATCGCCATATGTATATCTTCTCCCGATTCGGCAGTATCTTTTATGTTAGACGGAACAAGTGAGGCAGTTAGACTGACCGTGAAGCTGATTGCGATATATTCGTTATGGTCAGGTTTATTGCGGATAATGACCGATTCCGGTGTAGATAGATCGATTGCCAAAGTGTTCAAACCGATAACGAAACGCATTTTTAAAGGGGAATCGGACGAAGTGCAAGGCTTTATTGCAATGAATCTGACCGCCAATTTTTTAGGAATGGGCGGAGCAGCAACTTCTATGGGCATACGGTCTATGGAGTTAATGGGGCAAAACAAAGAACGAATGGATAAAAATATGATGCTTTTTTTTATAATCAATATAAGCTCGGTTCAGCTGTTACCGACCACGGTTATTGCATTGCGTTCATCTATGTCAAGCAACAGTCCCTCAGACATTATATTACCTGCATTCATTGCAAGTATTTTTACCACAACCATAGGAGTATTGTCAGTGCTGATAATAGAGAGAATCAAGAGATTTATATCGAACAAAAGGTTGAAGAAAATATATGCTTAAATACACGGCTTTAGTAATTCCAATATTGATAGTGATATTACTAATAGTATCGCTGTTTAAGCGAAACAAAACCTTTGATAGCTTTGCGGAAGGAGCAAAAGAGGGATTGGACCTTGCCATAGGTGTTTTCCCGTTTCTCTCATCAGTATTTGTATGTGTCACGCTTTTTAGAGTAAGCGGATTATCGGCGTATTTATCCGAAATATGTAAACCGATATTTGAACTTACAGGCATTCCGATAGAATTAGCGGAATTGATTATGATCAAACCATTCAGTGGTTCGGGAACATTAGCTGAGCTTGAAAACATTTATACGTTGTACGGAGTAGATAGTTACATATCTCGATGCGCATCGGTAATATTGGGAAGCAGTGAAACTGTATTTTATGTTTCTGCAGTTTATTTTTCTAAATGCAAAGTCAAGAATCTATCCTATGGGATTCCATTATCGCTTTTAGTAACCTATTTAGGTGCTATTTTCAGCTGTTTTATCTGCCGTTATTTCTAATATTAATTTTAAAAGTAAGTAAAGCGCTTAATCAATGTATTCTAACCGCACTTAATGGTGAGGACAGCCTTGCATGTGCAAAAAGGGAGTTGTTTAAAGAAAGCGGGATTATTGGTGAAACTTTCATTGAAATAGGGCGATATGTTTCCACAAATACCATTTTTTATAGTTATTTATGTACCACCGACTGTGATAAAACGAGCATAATTCTTTAAGATGGCAAAACCGATCTATATAAATGGGTATCTGAAAATGAATTTATTGACTTTATAAATTCAAATGAAGTGATTGATTCTTAAAAGCGATGCTACAACTTTTTTTTGCTAAGAAAGGGATATTTGCATTAATTTTGATGGATTATTTTGATTTTTTCTTATAAACATTATTCTATTTCAAAAATCATAAATACGGATGCCATTATTTTTACTAAAAAATTGGTACTTTTTTCAAAAAAGGTATTGAATATGGAAGATAATTGTGGTATTATTAATATAGAAAAATGGTTTTTTGTTAGATTTATTATATAATAGTCCATTTTTTTTAATTCAAAAGCGTGTGAGGATAACCGTTGGGACAAATCTGCTAATGTCACCGAATATAGCGGCCAAAAGAACGCAAAAAGGAGAAAAATATGTCAAATGTAACTCTCAATCATGTTTACAAAATGTATGAGAACACAGAGAAGGGTCAAGAAAGCCAAAAG
>CAZUET010000127.1:0-4601 GCA_964619685.1 uncultured Christensenellaceae bacterium | reverse complement strand
ATACTTATTTATATAATATAAAGGAGATTATATGGATACCACAGTAAAAACCAATTATGGTGAAGATCAAATTAAGGTGCTTGAAGGACTTGAACCTGTAAGAGTAAGACCGGGTATGTATATCGGTTCTACAGATGAGAGAGGACTGCACCACTTAGTTTATGAGATTATCGATAATAGTATCGATGAGGCTTTGAGCGGATATTGTGATAAGATTTCAGTTGTTATCAATCATGACGGCTCTGTTTCTGTTACTGATAACGGTAGAGGAATTCCGACCGGTATTAAGAAGGAAGAAGGCTTGTCTGCAGTTGAATTAGTTTTGACTAAGCTTCATGCAGGCGGTAAATTCGGTGACGGCGGTTATAAGATCTCGGGCGGATTGCATGGTGTAGGTCTGTCCGTTGTTAACGCATTAAGTGAATGGTTGACTGTAGAGGTTCATCAAAACGGTAAGGTGTTCTTCCAAAAATACCATAGAGGTATTCCCGATGATAGACTTGCTGTAGTAGGTGATGCCGATGATACAGGTACGATTGTTAGTTTCTATCCCGATTCAGAGATATTTGAAACGCTTAACTTTAATTATGCTACATTAAGACATCGTTTGAGAGAGCTTGCATTCCTTAATAAGGGATTATTGATCAGCTTTACCGATTACCGTAAATCGGAAACCGAGCCGGAACATGACGATTTTAAGTTTGACGGCGGTATTATAGAATTCGTTAAGACGCTTAACGCTATGCATGAAACGCTATTTTCCGATGTTCTCTACTTCCACGGTGAGACCGACACGGGAGAAATCGAATATGCGCTTCAATATAACGACACTTATAACGAAACTATTCACGCATTCGCTAATAATATCAATACCGAAGAGGGTGGTACTCACCTTGACGGATTTAAGACCTCGTTGACCAGAGTTATCAATAACTATGGTAAGCAGGCAGGTCTGCTTAAGGGCGACGATTCATTATCGGGCGACGATGTTAGAGAAGGCTTGGTATGTGTAATTTCGGTTAAGCTGACCAATCCTCAATTTGAAGGTCAGACCAAAACTAAGCTCGGTAACTCCGAAATTCGTACCTACATGTCGAGAATTGTTACCGATACATTCGGCACATATCTAAATGAGCATCCGAAAGAGGCTAAGGAACTTATTATGCGTTCATTGAATGCTCAAAAAGCAAGAGAAGCTGCAAGAAAGGCAAGAGAAGAGGCAAGGCGTAAGAGTCCATTGGACGGTGCATCTCTTCCTGGTAAACTTGCAGATTGTTCCGAAAAAGATGCTTCTAAGTGTGAAATATTCATAGTTGAGGGTGATTCTGCAGGCGGTACCGCTAAGACAGGTAGAGACCGTAGATTCCAAGCTATTCTCCCATTGCGTGGTAAGATCCTTAACGTTGAAAAGGTTAGAATTCATAGAGCGCTTGAAAACGAAGAAATTAAGAGTATGATTACAGCATTCGGCTGTAATATCGGTGAAGATTTTAACGAATCTAAGCTTCGTTATAATAAGATTATTATTATGACCGATGCTGATGTCGACGGATCTCATATTAGAATTTTGATGCTTACATTCTTCTTCCGTTATATGAAGCCTTTGATCGAGACCGGTCATGTATATATCGCTCAGCCTCCTCTCTATAAGATTACAAAGGGTAAACAGATATTGTACTTCTATGACGATGCCGCACTCGATGCTTATTATGCCGAAAACGGTCGTAAGAGCGGTGATTTACAGAGATTCAAGGGATTAGGCGAAATGAACGATGTTCAGCTTTGGGAAACCACTATGAGCCCCGAAACAAGAACTCTTGTGCAGGTTACTATGGAAGATGCTGTCAGAGCTAACGAAATCTTTACCATCCTTATGGGAGAAGAACCCGAATTGAGAAGACAGTTTATCGAAGAAAACGCAACATTGGTTACAGATCTTGATGTATAAGGTGAGTAATTATGAAAAAGAATTTTAATAAAGAATACGAACAAATAGTAGATAATACCAAAATAATCAAAGTCGATGTAGAGTACGAAATGAAGCATAGCTTTATAGCTTATGCCATGGCTGTAAATGTTTCTCGTGCAATACCAGATGTTAGAGATGGCTTGAAGCCGGTGCACCGCCGTATTTTATACGCAATGAACGAATTAGGTTTAGATTATGATAAGCCTACCAGAAAATGTGCAAGAATAGTCGGTGACGTTTTAGGTAAATACCACCCCCACGGAGACTCTGCAGTTTATGATGCATTGGTTCGTTTGGCTCAGGGCTTTACTATCCGTTGCCCGTTGGTACAAGGTCAAGGTAACTTCGGTTCTGTAGACGGTGACCCTGCTGCGGCTCAAAGATATACCGAAGCTAAACTTAGTAAGATCGCTGCGGAAATGCTAAGAGATATCGATAAGAAAACTGTAGATTTCTATCCCAACTTTGACGATACTCTTATGCAACCAAGTGTACTTCCTGCAAGATTCCCGAACCTTCTCGTTAACGGTGCTGACGGTATCGCTGTAGGTATGGCTACCAGCATTCCTCCTCATAATCTCGGAGAAGTCATTGACGCTACCATTATGGTATTAAAGGATCCTGATATCGCTATTGAGGAATTGTTAAAGGTTATGCCTTGTCCCGACTTCCCTACAGGCGGTTTGGTGTTGGGTGTAGAAAATATGCGTAAGGCTTATCTTACCGGTAGAGGCGGTTGTATCATAAGAGCAAACACCGAGATTGTTGAGGAAAACGGTAGAAGTCGTATTATCGTGCATGAACTTCCTTATCAAACTAATAAGGCTCAGCTTATCAAATATATCGCAGATATGGTTAAGGATAAGAAGATCGAAGGTATTTCCGATATTAACGATGAATCCGACCGTAAGGGTATGAGAATTGTTATCGATGTTAAGAAGGATTTTAATGCACAGGTACTGCTTAATCAATTATTCAAGCACACCAATTTGCAAGTAACATATCCTATGATTTTCTTGGCTTTAAGAAACGGCGTTCCAACAGTCATGAATCTCAAGGAAATTTTATTGGCTTATATCGATCACCAAAGAGAGGTCATTGTTAGACGTACCAAGTTCGATCTCGAAAAAGCAGAAGAAAGAGAACATATCCTTAAAGGTCTTGTTGTTGCTCAGCAAAATATTGATGAAGTTATCGAAATTATCAAGAAATCATCCGATAAGGCAACAGCGCAACAGAATTTGATGAATAGATTTAGCCTTTCGGAAAGACAGGCAACAGCTATTCTTGAATTAAGGCTCCAAAGACTTACCGCTCTCGAGGTTAATAAGATAATGGAAGAATTGGATCAAATCGAAAAGCTTATTATCGAGTATAAAGCTATTTTGGCAGATCCTAAGCTTGTAGACGAGCATATCGAAAGCGAAATGAGCGAAATTAAGGAAAAATACAATACCGAAAGACGCAGTGAATTGATATTCGATTATAGCGAATTGGATATCGAAGATCTTATCGAAAGAGAAGATATCGTTATCACTCTTACTCACGAAAACTATATTAAGAGAATTTCCGCATCCGAATATAGATCACAACATAGAGGTGGTGTAGGCGTTACAGGTCATAAGGCAAAGGACGAAGACTTTGTAGAAGATGTCTTTGTATGCTCCACCCATGATGATGTATACTTCTTCTCTAATCTCGGTAAGGTATATGTTCTAAGAGGTTACCAAATCCCCGAAGCAAGTAAGAATGCAAGAGGTAAGACGGTAAATAATATTATCAATATTGCAGACGGCGAATTTATTACCACAATACTTCCTGTTACCGAAGAGCAAGAAATGGACGGACATTTAGTTCTGTCTACCCGTAAAGGTAAGATTAAGCGTTGTAAGCTGAGTGAGTTTGAAAGTGTTCGTCAAAATGGTAAGATTGCCATTAAAATGGATGATGATGATTTATTGGTCGATGTTTGTATGACAGTTGGTGGCGAAGAGTTGTTGATTGCAAGCAGTAAGGGTAAGACTATTCGTTTCTCCGAGGATACCGTTAGAGTTATGGGAAGAACGGCATACGGCGTTAAGAGTATGGAAATCGATGACGATGACTATATCGTAGGTATGTCATTAATTAAAGAAGGTCAAGATGTTTTGACTATTACCGAAAACGGCTATGGTAAGCGTACCGATGTCAACGAATACCGTCTACAAGGTAGAGGCGGTAAGGGTGTAATGGCTGCTAAGTTCAACGATAAAACCGGTAGAATTGCATGTGTAAGAACAGTTGACCCCGAAGAAGATATTATTATCGTTACCGATAACGGTATCATTATGAGAACGGCTATCAGCGAGATAAGTAAGATAGGTAGAACGGCTCAGGGTGTTAGAATTATGAAGGTCGGTTCGGGTAAGGTAAGCTCGATCGCAATCACTCCACACGAGGAAATTGAAGAAGAAGTATCTGCCGAAGGAAGTGAAAATGCTGAAGCTATACAAAACAACACAGAGGGCGAAAATATTGAAAACCCCGAAGTAGTCGAAAATAACGAAGTAGTCGAAACACAAGAGACTAACGAAGAAAATTCGGATAACGAATAATTTAAGTATAAAAATAACGTTACTATTCTTGAAAATAT
>CAZUET010000126.1:0-4622 GCA_964619685.1 uncultured Christensenellaceae bacterium | reverse complement strand
CTATTTATAGAAATATATCCAAAGGTCCGGGATATTACTTGATAGGTAGCGGGGCGTTTGCTATCCAAACCACAAAGAATGAGCTTTTGGCTAATAGACAAGCAACTGAAAGCGTTATTTTTAAGCTTTGCGACGATGACGCCGTTGATTATATACCTAATTCGGATGGAATCCCTTCTAATATTAAGGGTATTACGAGAAGCTCGATTGTCAATCACCAATACCGTTTAGAGCATTCCGACGGAAGAATTGAAAAAATCATGATCGACGAAATGGTATTAAGAGGCTATGTAGTTAAAAAATAAGGTACATAAAAACATATTATATATCAATGGTAAAAGAATCAGTAAAAAAAATCTATGCTCCTTGGGATGACGATGAAATCCAATTTCTCGATGGCGACTGGCAAATATGGCGAGACGCTTGTTTTGGTCTATATCGTTATATTGTTAGCGGAATTGAAGGTCAAGAGGCGGTCGATGCCGTTCAGTTGATAGCGTGGGGGATGGCACAAATTTTGTGCTATGAATCCATGACGCCATGGAAGAGATCGGATGTTTCCTTTAATGATAAAGCCGTAGTCATTAGAAATCTAATCGATACATCGACGCCACTGGGTAAGCGCACTTATTTGATAGACAAGGATGGCGATTTTCTTAAAGTAAATAAGTATTATTTAATCCTACATAAATACGCTACTGCAGGTAAAAAGACCAATGCGGAAATAAATGAAGCGGTCGTAGATGTTTGTGGCTTGTATCCCGAAGACGATATTGTACTAATACCATATTCAAATGTTACCATAACTAAAGCTCGTTCTAAGGGCTTATATCAAATAAAAATAAACGGATTGACGTTTGTTAGAGATGCTAAATATTTAGTAGATAATGAATATGCTAAATCAGCATATCAAGCAAGACTTGAGTTATTGTCCAAAGAATCCTTTATAACTCTCGATAAACTAAGAAGTAGTACTTGCGAATTTTGGTTAGCACCCGATGCGGATGAGATCATAACGCTAAGAGAAATTGCAAGGACTTATGAAAAGATAGAAAAGGGCGGTGCCGAAGAGATATTTAGACGAATTGACGAGATTGCACAACCGTTACATGATGTCGAAAGGCTTATAGAAGAAATTGGTATTGCGGAGACAAATTATCGAGAATTGAGTACAAAATTATTAGAAATAGTCAACGAATCGACTACCCTTCTTAAGAAAATGCCTAAATATTCTTTAAGCGTTTTATCCAACATTAATAAAAATGAATTGGAATCAATTTATACGAGCATATGTGATAATCTAAATAAAGCTAAGTGTTTCTTAACGAGTTGCCAAAGTGAAATCGAAAAAATTAAAGCAATCAATGATATTAAAATCCAGGATATTTCATTGAAAAGCAAAGTGTTCCCAAAAAATGTTATTCCAAAGATTGATGAACTTGACACTCTTACCAAGAAAATCAAACAAAGTGTATTACTGATAAAAGAGGACTTGAATGAATTTACCGATAGTACTTCATATAAAAACGGAAAAACGGTTATAGCACCCACGCTGTCGGCTCTTAAAAATGCACTATCCGATCTTGAAAGGACTGCCAACGTTGCAAGAGATACCATTAATACTGTTAGGCGCATTTTCGATAGACGTGAAAGGCTTGATAAGATAAAGAGTTTATTGGGTAACGATAGATATAAAAGAAAAACCTATCTGTTCAATAAAAGCTATAAATCTGACAGAATAAAATATACGACTGCGGTGAAGATCGTTCATGTCGGATATGGAAGATATACCATTCCTCAAAATCCTGTTGCTAAAAATCTATCTTTTACAGCTGCCGATCTTATCTATATGGGGTTAGCAAAGCATATTTAAGGAGAATTTATGGAGATCAATAAAACAACCTTTAATAAACAAGATCTAATTGAAATATTCAAAAAGTCGATCGATGCAAAACTTGATGACTTTGCTAATCAGAATACCGACGAGTATCAAATTTCAAACACTGATGCAGGCATACTGCTAAATTTTACCGCAGATGTTGTTGATGCCATATGTCAAGCTTTTATAGATACTCACGATGAGGTTAAAATACCGATAATTGATCTGACCTGTGATCCATCATGTGATTCTCTTCACGCTATGCTCGACAGTGAAATGAATGCTATATCAAATTCATATATTGTTGGCATTGCAGGTGAATACTCATATTTTATCAAAAGTGTGATCACTCCTTGCGAAAATGCTATCAATAGATTTGAAGGTGGATATTCGAAGATTTACGAGGGATATCAGCAAGCAAAAAAACTTGCGGATAAGATAGAGGAAGGAATAGCATTATCAAAGAAGTATAACGAGTTTAAGGAAGAAGAAATTTTCAAGATGCTTCAAAAAGAAATAAACTCATCTCTTAAGACCTTAAGTAAGTTTACAGTCAAAACCTATACCTTTTCTAAGACAAGAGACGGAATTGGTCCGTTAAGATTTCAAACTGAACCGTTAATCTCTGCGATTGAACACGCTAAAGATCAAGGCGTACTACTTGAAAAGAAAAAGCAAGAAGAAATTGAACGCAAAAAAAGAGAAGCTAAGGAAAACGAGATACTTCCTTCGGTACAAGCTATAGCCAAAAAACTGAATTCTGTTTACTTGGATGATTATAGCTATAATTGTGAATCCGATTATTATTCTATTCAATCCGGAACGCAGTTTACAAAGTGCGAAAGTTTTGATTTTGAAAAATGTGCAGTAGTTGCACTAAGCGACATAATAAATGCGTTGAATGATGTTGGAAACGGTAATTTATTGGATATCCTGAAAAATAAACAGATTGTATCTTGTGACGCAAATAAGGTGCTTATTGTTGACAACGGTTATGTTTTTTCAGATGCGTCCGATATTTTAAGTATCCAAAATTGCAATTTTGATGGAATTTTCATAACCGAAAGCGTAAAAAATAAGCTTGATATGATTAAAAATAACAATTAGGAGATTTTATTATGGCTAAGTATATTACATTGATTGGAAGATGTACTACGACATCGAGAAAGCTTGGTATTCAGTTTGAACATGGTAAGGATCTTGTTGCGGTCGGTTCTTTTAGTATCAATGCTGAAACAGTAACCGGAGAAAAACAAGAGTACACAGGAAAAATATATGCTGGTGACTCATTTAAATGCAGATATTGTGGCAACACTTCTATTTTACAGTGTAGCTGTGGCGTTATATCTTGTTTTAAGTCGAATGAAACGAAGTTTACTTGTCCGGATTGCGGACAAAACTTTGATGTTGCATATGTGTCCATTGATGAGTTTGATGCCGGAAAAATAAAGGTAGATAAACAATAATAATTCTAATATTGTGTGCTTTTGAATATTGGTATTGTCCGCAAGATACCAAGCGCCTACGGCATTTGATCCCTATTGCATTCGGATTTCGACCACGCCGTAGGGAGGGGAAGAACATTGGGTGTTCCGTTTAGCAGTGGACAATTATTAGTATTCAAAAAAAATTTCATTAGCACAAAAAAATTATTGTATTAATATAATTTCTGAATGGGACGGTCAGTGACTGTCCTTTTTTATTAGTGATAAAGAATATATTTCCGTATTCGAAGATAGCAAGCGTAGCACATGGTAATTGTTGTTTGATTACAATGATTGAGTACTCAATAAAAAAGTTGGAAACACTATTCCAACTTTTCTTTTTGTCGTTTGATTAAAAATTTATTTACTGTATCAATAAATATTCTTCCTGCCTGGTTTGGATCATAGTAATTTTTATAACACAAATTGATCTGCATTTCTATTGTAGGAGTAATTGGAACGATTTTAATATTTGGATTTCGCATAAATTTTGTTTGACCTTCGGTAATAAGTGCAATTGCTTCTCCTTTTGTTACAAAGTCGGCTATATTGGTCAAGTGATGTCCGGAATAGAAAACTTTCATATCAAAGCCTGCTTGCTTACAAAGTTTGTCGCAAAGTTCGTACAGCATAGTTCCTTGTGCCATTACGCACAGATCCTCATCCTTTAGTTGTTCTAATCGTATAGAATTATAAGATGAAAGGTGATGCTTGTTTGGAATTACGGCTACAAGATTATCGTTTGTAAAGAATATACGATAAAACTTGTCATCTTGCTCGGTTTCTCTTAAAAAAGCTAAGTCCAAAACGCCGTCATCCAATTTTTGTTTTAAATCGTTGGTATCGCTCATAATAAGATTGAGTTTTAGATCGGGATGCTTGCGTTGAAAGGTATAAACAATATCTGTTATATCGTACTGTGCCATTGTAGGCAATGCACCGAGCGAAACCTGATTATCTTGGTGAGTCAACAATTTTTTTATTTTTTTTGTATATTCGGCTTGCTGTTTTGCGATCTCTCTTGCGTAAACCAAAAAAGCTTCACCTATTTCCGTAAGCTTTACTTTGCGTGTAGTACGGTTGAAAAGCTGAACACCAAGCTCGTTCTCAATCGCCTTAATGTGTTTAGATAAAGAAGATTGAGATATAAACAAATCTTCCGAGGCCGTTAAAAAATTACCTACATCTGCAAGATGAACAAATTCTTTAATATAATTTATTTCCATAATTTCACTCCCATAATAATTATAACTTAATTA
>CAZUET010000125.1:0-4628 GCA_964619685.1 uncultured Christensenellaceae bacterium | reverse complement strand
GTCTTGAATATTGTAAAAAAAGTACAAAAAAGGCATTCCCAATACAGAGAATGCCTTTTTTTGTTTGATTAGTGAATAATAGTTCCGTTACTTTGTCCTAAAACAGCATTGACAATGCTATTTTCTTGATTAAGACCAAATACGAGGATAGGCATATTGTTATCCTTACACATTGATGCGGCAGTAGAATCCATTACTGCTAAATTATTGGCAAGTATATCTATAAACTGCATATCACTTATTCTCTTAGCATCTGCATATAATTTAGGATCTTTATCATAAACTGCATCTACATTTTTTGCTAATAAAATAATGTCGGCTTCGATTTCGTTTGCTCTTAGAGTAGCACCTGTATCGGTAGAGAAGTAAGGACTTCCAGTACCACAAGCAAATATAACAACTCTGCCCTTTTCAAGGTGGGAAATAGCCTTTTTTTGAATATAAGGCTCAGCAACCTTTGGAATATCTATAGCAGACATTACACGAGTTTCAACGCCTATCAGTTCGAGAGATTCTCTCAAAGCTAAAGCATTAATACATGTAGCAAGCATTCCCATTTGATCGGATGTCGTCCTATCAAATGTCTTACTATGTCTACCTCTCCAAATATTACCGCCACCGATAACGATACCTATATCTACTCCCAATTCACGCACCCTTTTAATCTGCTCACAAACACCCGAAATGATATTATCATCAAATATATTGCCATTAGAGGAAAGCGCTTCACCGCTTATTTTTAATAAAACTCTTTTATATTTAGGTTGGTTATTCATCACTCTTGTCTATTATTTTACAGTCCATATGTAAAAATAAACGCATCAGAAATGCGTTTATTTTGAAAAACTACTTATTTGCAATATCAATTGCACTTTGAATTTCATCAGCAAAGGTATCAACCTTCTTCTCTAAGCCTTCGCCCATTGCATAACGAACAAAGCGTCTAATGCTGATCTTTTCACCGATAGCTTGTGTGGTTTCATTGAGAAGAACTTGGATAGTCTTGGAAGGATCCTTAACAAAGGTTTGATCCAATAAAACGAAATCCTCATAATACTTCTTAATACGACCTTCAACCATTCTATCGATGATATTTTCGGGTTTACCTTCGTTTCTTGCTTGTGCACGAAGAATATCTTTTTCATGCTCTAAAACTTCAGCAGGAACTTCTTCTCTTCTAACATAAGAGGGATTGCTTGCAGCAATTTGTAAAGCAACATCATGAACGAACTCACGGAATTTTTCATTTCTTGCAACAAAGTCGGTTTCACAGTTAACTTCAACTAAAACGCCGATTTTACCACCCATGTGGATATAACTGTCAACGATACCCTCACAAGCAACACGAGATTCCTTTTTCTTAGCGGTAGCCATGCCTTTTTCTCTTAAAAACTCGATAGCCTTGTCTATGTTACCATCGGTAGCGTCAAGAGCCTTTTTGCAATCTAACATACCAGCGCCGGTCTTTTCCTTTAATGCCATTATATCTTTACTTGTGTAAGCCATATATAACCTCCAAATAATTATTCGTTAACTTCTTCTTCAACTGCTTCGCTTTCTTCGTTTACAGAATAAACGATACCCTCTCTTCCTTCGATAACTGCGTTAGCAATTGTGAAAGCAATGAGCTTAACAGCACGGATAGCGTCATCGTTACCGGGAATAACATAATCTACTAACTCGGGGTTGCACTTAGTATCTACTAATGCTACGATAGGAATATGAAGTTTTCTTGCTTCTTCGATTGCAAGGTGCTCTTCTTCGATATCAACTACGAAGATGATGTCGGGAAGCCTAGTCATATTCTTGATACCGCCAAGGTTACGCTCTAATAGATCACGCTCTTTTAGTAATTGAGCAGCTTCTTTCTTTGTTAAAAGACTGAGTTCGCCGTTTTGCTCTTTAGCATTGATGCTCTTTAATCTGTCAATACGAGTTTTGATAGTTTTGAAGTTTGTCAATAGACCGCCCAACCATCTTTCATTGATATAGAACATATTACAACGCTCTGCTTCAGCTTTGATGGATTCTTGAGCTTGCTTCTTAGTACCTACGAAGAGAACTGTTCTGGAATTATCTTCAGCAATGGTGTTCTTAACAAAAGCATATGCCTTTTCGATTTCAACAACTGTCTTCTCCAGGTCGATGATATAAACGCCGTTTCTTGCTGTGAAGATATACTTCGCCATCTTAGGATTCCACTTACTTGTCGGGTGACCAAAGTGTACGCCTGCTTCTAATAGGTTTTTCATTGTTACTACTGCCATTTTAAAATCCTCCTGTTTAATCTTCCCGACGGCATCATCTCTACAACCATATGGCAACAGTCGAGATTAACCCTCGGTGCTTATTTAAAATTTTCTTTATAAATGTTAACATAATAAATCAAATTATGCAAACGATTTAATATAACTTTTTTCAATAATTTTTCAAATTCTTTTTCTATTACTCACCACAGCCGGAGCAACCTGTGCAATTACCGCTACAGCCCTGCTTTTCTACGCTTTCTGCCCATTCTACATACAATGCATATACGGCATCCAATACAGCTTCGTCCTCAACAGGTATCAGGTCTACTGATTCTTCGTCGATATCCTTCATTTCAAATATCACGCAAGAATCCTCTTCAAGTCCCTCAATCTTTTGCATAGGATAGAGAATGGCATAATTTTTCTCATTATATACTACGACCTTAACTATTTCAAAATTAATCTTTTCACCGTTATTACCAACTGCCTGTATAACATCAGGTCTTTCATTATTATCCATAAATATTCTCCTTTTAATGTTTACTTTCAATATACGAGCTGAGAATTACCATTGCGGCAACCTTATCTATTACATTTTTTCTTTTTTCTCTTCTCATACCTTGCTCGATAAGTATACGCTCGGCTGCAACCGTAGTAAGCCTTTCATCCTGCCATACAAAATCGATATTGGTATATTTTTTTAGGTTATCCACAAACTCTCTTGTCTTTTCCACCCTGTCGCCCTCGGTACCGTCCATATTTAACGGTAAACCTACTACAACTCGCTCAATTTTATAATCGGAAATAATCTTTGCTATATGTATAAAATCTTCTTCGGTATCTTTACGCTTATAGCTTTCAAGTGGGTTGACACTTAATTCAAGTGCATCGGTATATGCAATACCTATTCTTGCGTCGCCTACATCTAATGCTAATATTCTCATCCTTTGTTTCCTTTAATTTTTTTTGCTCTGACAAGATCCTTTTCTTTTCCGTTTTGAGAAGGAATATAAAACTCGCTATCCTTTATCTCAAAAGGTAAATATGTTTGCTCTACCCAACCACCGTAATCATGGGGATATTTATAACCTTCGATCTTTTCGGTTTTATAGTTGGCATCCCTTAAGTAGATGGGGACGGGTAAATCCGGGTTATTTATAGCCATTTCGGATGCTTGAGATAAAGCAGCCTCGACGGAGTGCGATTTACTTGCTTCGCACACATAAATAATTGCTTCAGCCATTGGAATCCTACCCTCGGGGTATCCGATATTTTGGAATGCAATCATAGCAGATACTGCAATATTCAATGCGTTAGGATCGGCCATTCCAACATCCTCTGCCGCATGTATAACGATACGCCTACAGATAAGCATAGGGTCGCAACCTGCTTGAATCAGTCTTTCCGACCAAAACAAAGCGGCATCCGCATCAGAGCCTCTCATACTCTTGATAAATGCAGATATCATATCATAATACATACTCTCGTCAACCGACATACTCGGTCTTTGAATTGACTGCTCTGCTATTTCTTTAGTAATTACTGTTTCTCCGTCTTTTGATAACGGAGTTGTCAAAACGGCAAGCTCAAGAGCGTTTAATGCGCTTCTCAAATCTCCGCCCGACGCCCAAGCAAAATGCTTAAGAACATCTTCTTCGCATCTAACATTATACTGTTTCAACCCCTTAGGTGAGGTCAAGGCTCTTTTAAGTCCCACCATAATATCGTTCGATGTAAGTTTTTTAAATTCAAAGATTCGACATCTGGAAACGATAGCCTTAGTCATACTGACATAAGGATTTTCGGTTGTAGAGCCTACAAAAATAATATCTCCCGATTCGATTGCACCCAATACACAATCACTTTGCGCTTTATTCCAACGATGACACTCGTCAAGTAATAAATAGGTCTTTTTTCCGTATAAGCGTCTATTTTCCTTAGCCCTATCAATAACTGCCTTAGCATCGGCTACACCCGAAGTAACGGCATTCAGCTTAGCAAATTCCGCATTTGTAGTATTTGCAATTATATTAGCTAATGTGGTCTTTCCTGTTCCAGGAGGACCGTAAAAAATACAGCTTCCAAGCCTATCGGCAAGAATGGCACGACGCAAAAGCATCCCCTTACCAACAAGGTGCTCTTGACCTATAAACTCATCGAAGGTCTCCGCTCTAAACCGTTCGGCAAGTGGTTTAGTATTATTTTGATTTTGCTCATTGTAATCGAATAGATCCATTTTTATATTTTACCATTTATCCGTGATTTTGTAAAGCACTACAAACGATTTATAGTGGTAAATTAATATTAATTGCCACGTTTAATATATTTGATTAGATGTTCTTAACATACCAAATTACATCTCCATTTCTAAAATAATAT
>CAZUET010000124.1:0-4864 GCA_964619685.1 uncultured Christensenellaceae bacterium | reverse complement strand
ACACAACTAATAGTAGAATAATCTGTCAATAATAATTTTATGAAGGTTTTATTCTTGTGTATTGGAAGTGAGAAAATTTCGGGTGATAGCTTAGGTCCTATCGTTGGAACGCTTTTAAGAGAAAAATATAAACTGCCTTATCCTGTAATAGGCTGTGAGGACATGCCTGTCAACGGCATAAATATTGATAAGTATAAAAAATACGTGCATCGATTTTTCCCCAGCCACCGAATCATTGCGATAGATGCCGCACTTGGTGAGTGTGAAGACATAGGCAATATACGATATCGTGACGGAGGTGTTAGAGCCGGTGGTGCATTAGGTCTTCACAATCCGCCCGTTGGGGAGCTTGCTATATTAGGAGTAGTAGGAGAGAAAGGCGGAGAACCAATGCAAACACTATTAAATGCTCCGTTTGATCGAGTAGTTTCGCTTGCAGAGCGAATAGCACAAGCTATCAACGAGGTGTTCGGACAATCGACATTACACTTTTAGCATAATAAAACGCCCTTAACTAAGTCAATAGGCATAGTCAAAGGCGTATTTAAAATTGTATATTAGTATACCTTAATGCATTTTTCTCTTTCTGGACTGACCGAAATATAGCGAATAGGACATCCAACCGATTTTTCTATAAAATCAACATATTGTCGAGCAGTTTCGGGAAGTTCATCCTTTGTTTTGCATTCCGATGTATCTGTAAGCCAGCCGTCAAAATACTCGTAAATTGGTTTAGCACGCTTAAGAGCGTCACCGACAGGGAAATAATCGATTCTTTCTCCGTCAAGCTCATATGCGACACATACAGGTATTTTGTCGAATCCGTCTAAAACATCGAGCTTAGTTAAAGCCAAATATGTTGCGCCTTGCATTTGTGTACCATACTTACTGGCAATTACATCGAATCCACCAACTCTTCTCGGTCTACCTGTAGCAGCACCGTATTCTTGTCCGGCAGAGCGAAGTTTTTCAGCATCGGCATCAAATAACTCTGCGGTAAATGGACCTTCGCCGACACAGGTCGAGTATGCTTTAATAATACCTATCGTTTCGTCAAGATGTTTATTAGGAACACCTGCACCTATCGGAGCGTATGCCGCAAGTGTTGTCGAGGATGAAGTGAAGGGATAAATACCGTATTCAATATCTCTCAAAGCACCGAGCTGTGCTTCAAAAAGTACATCTTTCCCTTGTGATATCTGCTCATTAAGAAATAGAGTCGTATCACAAACATATTTTCTTAGAGGAAATGCGTATTGCTCGATCTCCGCCATTATATCGTCGGCAGAAATAGGTTCATGACCGTAAGAGGTAATAGTGAGATTCTTCCATTCTATAATATCCTCAACCTTTTCTCTTAGCGTTGCTTCGTCGAACAAATCACCAAAACGGAGAGTTTTCTTCATATACTTATCGGCATATACCGGTGCTATACCTCTTTTTGTAGAGCCGAACTTCTTATCTTTTAATCTTTCCTCCTCTAAGCAGTCAAGTAGCTTATGATAAGAAAGACAGATCGTTGCACGATTACTAATCTTCAAATGCTCGTCGCCAATCTTTATACCGCTGTCCTCGATCCTTTTAATCTCATCAACAAGATGATGAGGATCAATAACCATACCAGTACCCAAAATATTGACGGTATCGTCACGGAGAATGCCCGAAGGAAGAAGATTCATGACATACTTTTTACCGTTTACGATTACGCTGTGACCGGCATTATTGCCACCCTGATAGCGAGCTATGATCTTATAATCCTTAGACAATAGATCGACCATTCTGCCTTTGCCTTCGTCACCCCAGTTGATTCCTACTATTGCAGTGAGCATATTTTACCCTCCTAATTAACAGTTAATCTCGTCGTTATCTATCAATAACGAGCTGTTTTTTTCTATCAACTCTTTTATTTTTGCGACATAAGTCGTTGTTTGTTCTTTTGCTAACCCGATGAACTGATCAACCTCTAACAACGATAGAAGCTCGTCACGATTCAGTCCGAATGACGAATCCTTTTCTATTGCAGAGAGTAAATCAACTTTTTTACCCTCAAGCTTCATTTGCTTTGCGGCATCAGTGGTAAGAATGCGTATCTTCTCGTGAAGCTCCTGTCTATCGCCACCCTTTTGAACGGCTTTCATAAGAATGTTTTCGGTAACCATAAAGGGCAATTCCTCTTGAATTCTGTTATATGCAATGAGCGGATAAACCGATCCGTTTTCTACGATATTGCGATACAATGTCAATATAGCATCGACTGCAAGAAATGCTTCGGGAATACTGATCCGTCTATTCGCACTGTCATCTAATGACCTTTCGAGCCACTGAACCGAAGCGGTAGTCGATGCATTCAATGTATCGTTTACAACATACCTTGCCAGAGAGCAAATACGCTCCGATCTCATGGGATTACGCTTATAAGCCATTGCTGATGAGCCGACCTGTTTAGATTCAAACGGCTCGTCAAACTCTTTCATGTGTGATAACAGCCTAATATCGGTAGCAAACTTTGATGCACTTTGAGCAATTCCCGACAAAACGGACAATATGAAATAGTCAATCTTACGAGTATAGGTTTGTCCGGCAACATCGAGTATGTTGTCAAATCCAAAGTCCTCGGCAATCATTTTTTCAAGCTCAAGTGTTTTTTGAGCATCACCATCGAATAATTTTAGAAAACTTGCGGCAGTGCCTGTTGCACCCTTACATCCGGGAAATGCAAGCGAATTTAAGCATTCGTCCAATCTATTAAGATCGAATACCATATCTTGTGCCCATAAACAAGCTCTTTTACCTACAGTGGTAGGCTGTGCTGCTTGAAAATGGGTAAATCCAAGAGTGGGAACAGCCTTATGCTTATCGGCAAATTCGCCCAACGCCTTGATCACACCTAAAAGCTTCCTTTTAATAAGTATAAGAGCCTCTCTAAATACAAGAATATCTCCGTTATCGTCCACATAGCAGGATGTCGCACCAAGATGGATTATACCCTTTGCGGTAGGACAACAATCGCCATATGCTCTAATATGCGCCATTACATCATGTCGAATTTCCTTCTCGTATTTGGCAACAAGAGCATAATCTATATTGTAGATATTATCCTCTAACTCCCCGATCTGCTCGTCACTTATATCCAAACCCAATTTTTTTTCATTTTTGGCTAACGAAACCCAAAGCTTACGCCAAAGCGAAAACTTATTATCGGGCGAGAAAATGCGTTGCATCTCCTTACTTGAATATCTGGTTGTTAAGGGATTTTCGTATGAATTAGTCATAACGGCTCCTTTTTAATTACTCAAATCGGTCGATTTCTCACCAAACCAAAGCATATTATACCACACCATTCCACCAAAGTCAATTTATCCGCATTAATCACTACTTGAGGATATTGATAAAAAATGCCTATGATCGTTCAAAAAAACATGTAAATTGTACTTTTAAAAATCGATTATTATACTAATCATTACATCATGTCGAATTTCCTTCTCGTATTTGGCAACAAGAGCATAATCTATATTGTAGATATTATCCTCTAACTCCCCGATCTGCTCGTCACTTATATCCAAACCCAATTTTTTTTCATTTTTGGCTAACGAAACCCAAAGCTTACGCCAAAGCGAAAACTTATTATCGGGCGAGAAAATGCGTTGCATCTCCTTACTTGAATATCTGGTTGTTAAGGGATTTTCGTATGAATTAGTCATAACGGCTCCTTTTTAATTACTCAAATCGGTCGATTTCTCACCAAACCAAAGCATATTATACCACACCATTCCACCAAAGTCAATTTATCCGCATTAATCACTACTTGAGGATATTGATAAAAAATGCCTATGATCGTTCAAAAAAACATGTAAATTGTACTTTTAAAAATCGATTATTATACTAATCTATATTAATGTTACCGCTTGAGGTTTTGATAGTGGCGGTGACTTTCCCGTTGATTACTTGAACGCTATCTGACAAGTTCAATTTCCCACTATTTGTTTTGTAGTTTAGCGATGAAAGTCCTAATCCGTTCAAATTCAAGTAAACGGCACCGCTGGATGTGTTAATATTTATCGAAGAACAATCCAAAAGGTCGGCATGTACCTCTCCGCTTATTGATTTTAATATTGCATTTAAAGTTGTAATAGATTCAAGCCTCACCATTCCCGATGAAGTTTCGGCTTCAATCGTCGGTGCATTGACCTTGTACATTTTAATTTTACCGGATGAAGACTCTGCATCAATACTCAGCGAAGTTGTTTCACTAATTTCCACATTCCCGCTTTTAATATCTAACTCAATATCGTTTTGGGCTAATGATTCTATGAGCTTGACTTTTCCCGATGAAGATTCAATATCGATAGATCTTGCTGTGATTTTGGTTAGGTCTATTTGACCGCTACTTGTTTCTACAGAAAATTCTTGTGAAACGGTAATATTTCTAACATCGACCATGCCGGACGATACTTCAATGTCTAATTCTGAAAAGTCGGAATCGCTGACATTTACATTTGCTGACAATGATTCAATCTCGACTTTAATTCCTTTTGGAATTTTCACAGTAAGTTTTTTCTCCACGCCCTTAAAATCGCCATGGTAACCTGATTTACAAAATTGGATAGTCAATATCCCGTTTTCGATCAAGTAGCGTAAGCGTTGATCATCTATTAAATTATTATTAGATTCGCTAACCATAAGAGTATCGCCATCGTCTTCGAGTACGCTCACATCACCGAAAGCCCAATTAATATGCACTTCCTTAACAGCTTCAGCCTTATAAGTAAAATTGCCAATAGAATAGGCATCGTCGTTTTTATAAACGGCATTATATACATATGGATTTGTATTACAGCCCACGGTAATTGATATAAGCCCAAGA
>CAZUET010000123.1:0-4926 GCA_964619685.1 uncultured Christensenellaceae bacterium | reverse complement strand
CTATTTATATAGCGTATTAATTAGATAAATTATCTAAAACTAAGTATAAGTAGCCTTATTTCCCTTTCTATATAATTATTTGGTTGTTCTTTATTAAAGAATTATGAATATTTGGTGAAAATGTAATCTATACATATCATTAAACGACCATATGCTTTTTAAAACATTGACTTATATATTGCGTTGTGATATAATCAGGTTAGGTTAGGATACATGATTTGAAGAAGGTAATTTTACGTTTTATTATGTAATATTGCTAATTCAATTTAATTATGGAGATATACAAATGTTGGAAAATATAAATAATAATCAGGTTGTTTCTGAAAATCGGGGGGAAAGCTATAACAATAGTGAGCCTTTCGTTTTAGTTATCAACCATTTTTCAAAAAAATATTCGGGAGCAACGAATTATTCAGCTTCCGATATAAATATTAAATTAGAATCAGGTAAGGTCTTAGGCTTAGTCGGTAGTAACGGTGCAGGTAAATCGACGACTATTAAGTCCATTACAGGTATTTTACCGTTTACCGAGGGCGAAATTATCGTAAACGGATTCGATATTAAAACGGATCCTGTTCAAGCTAAGAGTTGTATAGGGTACGTTCCCGATGATCACTCGGTATATGAGGTTTTAACAGGTAGAGAATATGCCGATTATATGGGTAGCCTATGGAGCGTTCCTAAGGATATTAAGCAACAGCGTATAGAATACTACGCTAAGCTTTTTAATCTTGAGTATGCAATGGATAAACAAATTGCCGGATATTCTCATGGTATGAAGCAAAAGATATGTCTTATAGGTTCTCTTGTTCATGCTCCTAAATTATGGATACTTGACGAGCCTATGATGGGCTTAGATCCACAGACAATGAATGATGTATTAAACTGTATACGGGACTATGCTAATTCAGGTAATGCAGTAGTATTCTCTTCGCATAATCTTGATGTTGTCGGTAAAATATGTGACTTTGTGGCTATAATCAAAGGCGGTCATCTCGTTGAGATGATCGACCTTAAAGAGGCAACTAAGAATCCGTCTTTCAATTTAGAACGCCTATTTATGGAAATAAACGAGGTTCAAAATGGATAAGATTAATGCTTATGTTCGTCTTCATATGCGATTGATGCGAACAAAAGGTAGTTCTAATAAAAAGAGTAAAATTGCATCGACGGTCCTAATGTGCGTTACCGTTGTTGTAATGCTTTTATTGTTCAATTACTTTTTGGAAATGGTCAACGATCAGTTCGGTAAGCATATAGATATAGCTAATTTTTCCACCTTACTGTTAACGGTTATCGAGGTTGTACTTACCATTGCATGCATATCGTATGAGATAAAGGGACTTTTGAAGCCGTCCGATCTAAAGATCGTCGCAAGATTTCCAATGTCATCATTTCAAACCTTTGTTGCAGAATTGATAATTGTATTTTTGCGTATGCTTATAATGTCAGTCGTTATTTGTGTACCTATTATGTTGGTATTCGGATATGCAACTAATTGTTTGACGGTGGTATATGTGCTGCGTGTTTTGTTATCCTCGGTTTTTGCCGTATTTTTGCCTTTTGGTTTAGGTACGCTTTTGACCGTACCTGTAATGTTTTTAAAATCTGCAATACAGAATAAAAATCTACTGAAACTTATTCTTTTCGTCCTCGTTCTCTCGGTCGGATTGTTTTTATATGATTATATTTTGAATCTTCTTGCAGAATATTTTATACATCAACGCATTTCTAACGAAACGGTTACAGCGATGACTAAACTCGTTACTTTTCTCAACGGTTGGGTCAATCCTTGTGTATTATTGAAAAATATTGCAGTAACGGGTAATTGGTGGCTATCTTCTATCATAATACTCGGTTTAGGTATTGCATTCTTTTCCTTAGGGTTATTGATGGCTAAGCCTATATATGACAGGGTACGCTTATATGAATTAGAGGGTAAGGCTAAGCTCTTTGGTGTAAAATCTAAATATACATCAAGCGGTCCGTTTGGTGCTATTCTCAAAAAGGAATTTAAGGATATCATTAGAACAGGTACCTTTGCATATTACTATCTTGGTGTTGCAATAACTACACCTGTAATGGTGTTTTTCTGTAATAGACTTGTCAACAAGGTAGGAGAAGCACAGGTCGGTGGTAATGTAGCATACGGTGTTTCTGTCTTGGTATTGCTCGCATTTATGGCGATGATCAACTCGTTCTCCGCTCAAGCGATATCCAGAGAAAAAGAAACCTTTTATATCACGAAGATGACTCCTTATACTTTTAAGGCACAGCTTATATCAAAGGCGGTTATTAATGCTTTAATTGCACTCGGAGCGTTGGCAATAAGCATTTTTGTAATTGCAAGGCTGAAATTCTTGACTGTTGGGCAAAGCTTTTTGGTCTTTGGTATATCGATAGTATCTGCGTTGGGTATGATTGCAAATGGTTTTAATCTCAATTTAGGTAATCCCGATCTTGCATCGTCCACAAACCGTGATGCAGGACAAACTAATATGAATCTTCTTATGCTCATAGGTTTGTTGTTTGCTATTTTGCAGGGCGGATTGGCAATCGTTTTAGACTTTTTGGGCGATTCTACAATGGTGTATATAATAAATTCTGCAATAACCGTTGTCTATGCTACGGTCAACATTTTGGTATTTTTACTCACTGCAGAGAAAAAGTACACAAGCATAGAATTCAAATAAGCGATAAAAAAGCAGTCGCTTACATCGGTATCGTCTATTGTCGGTTATTTAACCATGACCGATTTAGGTATCGAACTTAAGAAAAGGTGATCGAATATGAAAAAGGTAATGATTTGTGCTATAACATTACTTCCTCTAATACTCTTATTAACATTATTCATAAGCACAGCCGTTATCGGTTTTTCTACTTATGTATATGTTACGAGCGTAGAATTTGTAGAGGATGAGATCTATCTTAAAAAGATAGACAGTAATGATGTTACAGAACAGCTTAAAGTAAATGTATTTCCTCTGCAAGCCGATAACAAAGAGGTCGAGTATTGGAGTGATGATACGAATATTGTAACTATAGATGCCGACGGTAAGGTCACAAGCGTCAATTTTGGCTCGACTTATGTACGAGTTCGCAGTAAGGAGAAGCCATCACTTCAATCGGCATGTAGGGTAACTGTAACCGATGATAAAATACACAACTTAACTATTGTAGAAGTGCCAAAAACACTATTTTTTGGCGAAAGTGTAAAAATAGAGTGTTCGTATGTGCCAACCGATGCAACCAATATCGATCTATTATATAAATCGTCGGACGAGAGCTTGGCAACAGTTGCCGCAGACGGCACGATAACAGCAAACCGCAATAAGGGCGGTTATGTTACCATAACTGCTTGGAGTAAAGCAAACCCCTTGGCAAGTGCCGAGATAACAATTAAGATACACGGCAAAATCCAATCTATTGATTTTTTGGATCATGCTGACATTTTTGACGCACGGACAGCCTTTGAATTACCTCAAATATCCATTTATCCCGAAAATGCGTCTTGGGGCAATGAGATCAGCTATTCGATAAGCGACGAGTCCATAGCTTGGATAGAAAATAACAACATCGTATTCAAAAAAAGCGGTAAAATTACGCTTACAGTAAAGGATGAATACGGTCATGAGATAACTAAAAATTATGAGTCGACATGGGGTCACTACGATTCTATTTCTTTTACCGAGGATTCAACCGAAATAATTAGAAATTTTGAAGATTATTCTTCAAATTCTCCTATCGAATTTAAATATACTGCAACCCCGTTTTCCGCTACAGAAGATATATATATTGAAAGCAGTGATCCGTCAGTTATTTATGTAAAAGACGGAAAATTTTATGTCAATGGTGGTGGTAAAACAACTATTAGTATGCAAATTACCACCTATACAGGTAAAACGGTAACGGCTAAGCTTACAGTTACCATAAAGCGTAAAGCAGAATCTATAGATTTTGAAGATAAAAACGGGAATGACGGTATAAGGTATGCCGTTTCTAAGGAGGATGCGTTCCAGATTAATTCAAGGGTATTGCCGTCTGACTCATCAGATAATGTTTTATATAGTATTATCGACGGGGGAGAGCATGCGACTGTCAGTAATGAAGGTTTGGTTTCATTTAAGTCCGATCAGGCTAAGCCCCTATCTGTTATTGTTCGTGCGACTGCGAATAGCGACGTTTCTCGTGATATTAAAATAACCTATATTCCAAATTCGTCCAACCCGATCCAAATCGTAGATAATAACGAGATAGAACTTGTAATGCCTCTAAGTCACCTTGAACAGAAAATAACATTTGCTTCATACTACGAATTGTTTTCCGATAGTGAAATTACATTTGAAGTAGTTGGTGAAGGTATATCAAATGACGGATTGCTCGTTGCTATTGATAAGAGCGGTACTTTTGTACTGAACGCTAAAAAAGACGGTGTAATTGTTGCAAGTACCGAAATCATTGTTACGAGAAGGGCTGAAAGCGTATCAGCCGAACTTTATGCTGTTTGGGAAGGCTTGGACTCTATTAAATGGAATGGCGAAGCAGCCTTTTATACTTCGTCAAAAGAGATATCCATTCAAAACATTACTGTTTTGCCCACTAATTCAAGTAAGCAGTCTCCCGACCTTGTAACCGTTAGCAGTCAAGATATTGCTTCTGTTGTCAAAAATGATGGATTTTATTCGATAATGTTTATAAAGGCAGGCACAGTTGACCTTACTATCACTGTAGACGACACCATTTTTAGAGCAACTGTTACAAGTACCTTCGGTTTGCTTGACGATAAAGCAGTTATAACAGTAAATAATAATAAAGAAACCGACTTAGGTTCAACCTTTACTTTAAGCGACTTGATAAATGTTGTAACCTATTCGCCAA
Source organism: uncultured Christensenellaceae bacterium (assembly GCA_964619685.1). Classification (GTDB taxonomy): domain Bacteria; phylum Bacillota; class Clostridia; order Christensenellales; family CAG-1252; genus RUG14300. Next base: position 48 of record CAZUET010000123.1, on the reverse strand, counting down.
TTAACGGTGATATTGCTAATGCCGAAATATCTATAGTAAGTGGAAACG
>CAZUET010000122.1:0-4951 GCA_964619685.1 uncultured Christensenellaceae bacterium | reverse complement strand
ATATAATTATTATAACCTAATATACACCGTGTGTCAACTCAATAGATTGTAGGTGTAAAGCAGGGCAATTATTAAATAGTAAATAAATGGAAGTGTGTAAAATGAAGCTTTATATAGGTATCGATTTAGGAACATCTTCAATGAAACTATTGTTGATGGATTCTCAAGGAACTATACATAATACAGTTACAAAGGAATATCCGTTAGAATTTCCCAAAAGCGGATGGAGTCAGCAAGATCCTAAGGACTGGAAAAAGGCATTATTCGAGGGATTTCCCGAGTTATTAAAGGGCTTCAACGGTGCCGATGTAATTGGCATAGGATGTGGCGGACAAATGCACGGCTTGGTTGTCTTAGATGAGTCTGACGAGGTAATACGCCCGGCGATTCTGTGGAATGACGGAAGAACAGCGGAACAAGTTTTATATCTTAACGAGATTATCGGTAAGGATCGTCTGTCTAAGCTGACAGCGAACATTGCTTTTGCAGGCTTTACTGCGCCAAAGCTCCTATGGCTAAAGGAAAATGAACCCGACAATTTTAAGCGTATCGCCAAAATTATGTTGCCCAAGGATTATATTAACTATGTTTTGACCGGTGTTCATTGTTGTGACTATTCGGATGCATCCGGTATGCTGTTACTTGATGTTGAGCATAAATGCTGGAGTAAGGAAATGCTTGAGATATGCAGTGTTTCCGAGCATCAAATGCCTCAGCTTTTTGAAAGCTATTCAATGGTGGGAACAGTTCTTCCATCTGTCGCAAAACAGCTCGGTATAGGCGACAATGTTACAGTTTGTGCGGGTGCAGGCGATAATGCAGCAGCTGCTGTAGGTACAGGCGTAGTGGGAGAAGGCGGATGTAACATAAGCCTTGGTACATCCGGTACAGTGTTTATTTCTTCTCAAAAATTTAGCGTTGATTCCAATAATGCACTTCATGCATTTGCACATGCTGATGGTGGGTGGCACTTAATGGGATGTATGCTATCAGCAGCATCATGTAATAAATGGTTCTTAGAAGAAATACTGAACACAAGCGATTTTGTATCAGAGCAATCTCAAATAAAGGACGAGAGCTTAGGCACCAATAATGTATTCTTTTTGCCGTATTTAATGGGCGAAAGAAGTCCAATTAACGATACCAATGCACGAGGTACATTTATAGGTCTGTCAATGGATACATCGAGATCTGATATGGTTCAAGCGGTATTAGAGGGCGTAGCCTTTGCAATACGTGATAGCGTAGAGGTTGCTCGCAGTCAAGGCATTCAGATAAACAGCTCTAAAATATGTGGCGGTGGAGCAAGATCGGCTTTATGGAAGAGAATGCTTGCCAATATATTAAACTGTAAATTAGAAGTTCCCGTATCGGAGCAAGGTCCCGGAATGGGTGGAGCAATGCTTGCTATGGTTGCTTGCGGAGAATATAAAACAGTGAGTGAGTGCTGTGATAAATTGACCTCGGTAGCATCGGTCATTGAACCCGAGCCTGAACTGGTAGCTAAATATGAAATAAAATATCAACAATTTAAAAAAATATATCCTGCCTGCAAAAAACTATTTGCAGAGCTGATTTAAGGAGGTAATTATAATGTATTTTTCAAATATTCCCGTAATTCCTTATGAGGGACCAAATTCTACAAATCCAATGGCATTCAAATATTATGATGCTGATAGAATCGTAGCAGGAAAGCCTATGCGTGAGCATTTGCCCTTTGCTATGGCATGGTGGCACAATCTATGCGCATGTGGTACCGATATGTTTGGTAGAGATACCGCCGATAAATCTTTTGGTCAAGAAAAAGGTACAATGGAGCATGCAAAGGCAAAGGTCGATGCAGGCTTTGAATTTATGCAAAAATTAGGAATTCAATATTTTTGCTTCCACGATGTTGACTTGGTACCAGAAGCAGACGATATCAAGGAAACTAATCGTCGCTTGGATGAGATTTCCGATTATATATTGATTAAAATGAAGGAAACGGGTATTAAGTGCCTATGGGGTACTGCTAATATGTTTGGTAATCCTCGTTTTATGAACGGTGCAGGTTCATCTAACTCTGCCGATGTTTTCTGTTTCGCTGCAGCACAGGTAAAGAAAGCATTAGATATAACCGTTAAGCTCGGCGGTCGTGGCTATGTATTCTGGGGCGGTCGTGAAGGTTATGAGACCTTGTTAAATACCGATGTAAAATTTGAACAAGAAAACATTGCTAAGTTAATGAAAATGGCTGTAGAATACGGTCGCAGTATTGGCTTTACTGGAGACTTTTATATCGAACCAAAGCCGAAGGAACCAATGAAGCATCAATACGATTTCGATGCAGCTACAGCTATCGGTTTCCTTCGCCAATATGGATTGGATAAGGATTTCAAAATGAATATCGAAGCAAACCATGCTACATTAGCAGGACACACATTCCAACACGATTTACGCATTTCGGCTATAAATGGAATGTTGGGCTCTATCGATGCTAACCAAGGCGATTATCTTTTAGGTTGGGATACCGATGAATTCCCATTCAATGTATATGAAACGACAATGTGTATGTATGAGGTTTTAAAGGCAGGCGGATTGACCGGTGGCTTTAACTTCGATGCTAAGAATCGTCGTCCATCATATACCGTGGAAGATATGTTCCATGCTTATATTTTGGGAATGGATTCCTTTGCTCTCGGCTTATTAAAGGCTTCAAGGCTTATAGAAGACGGCCGAATCGATTCCTTTATCGACGAGCGTTATTCCTCCTATAAGAATGGTATAGGTGCTAAGATTCGTTCCGGAGAGACCTCATTGGCGGAGTTAGCTGCTTATGCTGAAAATATGGGAGCTCCTTCATTACCGGGTTCGGGACGTCAGGAATACTTAGAGTCTATCGTAAATAGTATTCTTTTCTCGGATAAATAGTAATAAAAAAGTATTTTATCAATAAAAAAGTCCTAAAACAAAGTAATATTAGTTTCTTAAATCTACACACTAAGTATATGAAACAGTATTCTTGTTATAGGACTTTTTATTATGACTTTATTATGCCATGATAATGTCGTAACGCTCGGTGTTGATTGCGTTGATCATGAACTTATAGGGGTCCATTTCACCCGATACGACCATTGAGAATAGGCGAGGGCTAAAGCCCGATACGAGTACCGCACCTTGTGTATTAGCGGTTACGGGCATATTGTTCTTACTTGCATTTACATTCCAGAAAACCAGGGTAGGAAGTTTATATCCATGCTCATTGAAAAGCTTTTCTGCATTAGTAAAATTGGTTTCGTTGGAATTTGTGGTGCATCTGTCAAATTGCATATCACTGATAATGTATATCGTTTCGGGTAATTCCGATTGGGGCGTATTGTATTTGATAGCGGTATACAATATAAGCTTGAAGACCTTTTCGATATCGGTATTAGCTATCTCATTAAATGTTCTACAATAGTGTACCTTATCTACGATATCATCACCTTGTATTTTGACAAGACGGGGTGATTGCGAAAAAGTGATGAAATGATCTTTGAACTGACCCTTGTTTCTTTCAGCGAAGTAGATACCCAATGATAACGCTACATCTATCGGTTTAGCGCCCCTTGCCCGATCATACATGGAGCCTGAGCCGTCCACTACGACCAATGCGTTTCGACCGCATGTATAGTCGGGTAGGTTATTCCAGGTGGTGTTGAGTGCAATTCTTTCTTCCTTTGACATCAATGCTAATTCAGACATCTTCCAATAATTATCTGTGAGCGTCTCTACTATTTGATACGGTTCAATGGTAGCGGTGTTCATTTTTTTTGTTCCGTTTTCCACTTCTTTAAGATAAGCGGTATATCGTTCGTTGTCATTTCTTATGAACGCTTGACGATGCTTAAATGAGGCAAGAGCGGGTAGAGTTGAATAATCGAAAGAATAATCCATTGTACGCAGTTTATTTTCGAGTATATTGATTGATTTACGCAAAGCGGATAATGCCTTACGGTATTCTCCCCAAGTTAGGTCGAGAGCTTTTGCGATCACTCTTGCATCCCTTCTTGTATAATCGTCACTTGTATTTATAGAGGGAAGCCACTTACCGAGTAGTGATACGGGCTTATTTTGTTTTAATGCAACTAAATCACGCTCAAATTGCCCTTTAATAAACGAAAGGACTTCACCCTCTATTGGTGTTGACAATAAGCATAAAAGATCGTCATAGCGTCCAAATTCGGGCACATATTCGATATTTTTGACCACAGATTCGGGATAGTTGAATGCTAAAAAGCGAAGGATAGCTCTAAATGTGTCACGCTCGCCCATTCCACCTCTTATATCACGAGCAAAGAAGAGTATCTTCATAGCAATATCCTTATTTTCGATATATGCACGCTCGAATAGCATTACTGCATCTGTTTGATCCTGGTATCTTAGTGAACCTATGCTTGCAAAAAGGTCAACGCAACAAGATAGCGTAGATTTATGAGTTACCGCACCGTTTTCGGTCAAAGTAAGATTGCTTTCTTTTAAAAGATTATCTAAGAAACTTGCCATAATTACCTCCTATTGCGTAAAGATTGAATAATTCATAAATTGCGACTTCTTAATGAAGTCGCAATTTAAACAAGACGCCAAAAAGCCTATTTTTACAATTGTGCCAAAGTATTTGCTGTACGCGTCTTTACAACGATGTTTTCACCGCTACAATTATTATAGCATATGTTTTTCGCTTTGTAAACATTGAAAATATTTTTTTATTCGAAACTTGGTTGCAAATGCGACTAACTTTCGAATGGCACTGTATTCTTTTATTTAATTTACAATAAATTTTTGAGATCATTATTGATGTATTTACAAAAATTCAAATCATTAATATTAAATAAAAAACCGAACTGTATGACAACAATTCGGTTTTTGGTGCGCCACGAGGAGCTCGAATCCCCAACCTTTGGTTCCGTAGACCAACGCTCTATCCAATTGA
>CAZUET010000121.1:0-5118 GCA_964619685.1 uncultured Christensenellaceae bacterium | reverse complement strand
TAATTGCGAAACTGATACAATTTAAAAAATTATCTAAAAATTATTTATATCTTAATCAAAATTTTATAAAAAATATTTGCATTTTATACCATTGACAATACTTTCCTAAAGGGTTTATAATCTATACTGTGTTATTATACTCTATAATAGGGTGCAAGCGGACAAAGAAGGGAAAATGACTGCTTTTTATACCTAATTAGTATAATATAACTTACAAAAAATGCATTCTATTCCGCCAATCGAATGGAATTGCCTATGGTCGGTTGGTAATATAACAAAGTAATAATTTTTGGGCTGATACCCAAATTTCGGAGGAATAAATACAATGTCTGAAATGATGCACAAAGTAATGTATGGCAATACCGAGCGTTATAGCTTCAGTAAGACCAAAGATGTCTTGGATTTGCCTTATTTAATGGAGTTGCAAAAGAGCTCGTATAAGAGATTCATGAATGAAGGTATTCGTGAGATTCTCGACGAGTTTTCTCCTATCGTTCACAAGGCTACCGGCGGTGGTCAAGAGCGTTTTGTATTGGAATTCGGTGATTTCCACTTTGACGCTCCTAAATATTCCGCTCGTGATTGTAAGTGTAAGTTTGTAACGACCTACAGTGCTCCCTTAAAGGTTGAGGTTAAATTAACTCTTCGTGAAAAGGGTGACACCGTTTTGAGTAAAGAAGTCTATATGGGTGACTTCCCTCTCATGACCGATACCGGTTCATTCGTTATCAACGGTGCAGAGCGTGTAATCGTAAGCCAACTTGTTAGAAGTCCCGGTGTTTATCTCGATAAGGTCTTAGATAAAAACGGTGATCCTTGCTTTACATCTACAGTAATTCCTAAGAACGGTGCTTGGTTGGAGTTTGAACATAATTCCGACAATATCATGTATGTTCATGTCGACCGTAAAAAGAAGATAACCGTTACCCTTTTACTTCGTGCTTTAGGCTTAGTTGAGGATAAGCAAATTCTCGATACTTTTGGTAATGAAGAGGTCTTAGTTAAGACTATGGCAAAGGACAGCGAGGCTGTTCGTGATCTTACATATGCTAAGACAGAGCTTTATCGTAACATTCGTAACGGTGAAGTTATCACCACCGAGGGTGTTAATGCACACATTCCTTCGATTTTCTACGATAAGAAGCGTTATGACCTATCCAGAGTTGGTCGTAATAAGTATAATAAGAAGCTTTCTATCGCAACCCGTATTGCAGATAAGACCTTGGCAGAGGATATCGTTGATCCCGAAACAGGTGAAATTCTTGCATCAAAGGGCGATAGACTCAGCATAGAGCAAGCAAGAGCTATTCAAAATAGCGGTATCAATGAAGCATATGTTATTGCTAAGAACGATAACGGTACAGGCGACGGCGAAAGAGTTAAAATCATCGGTAACAACCATGTAGATCTTTCCGCATATGTTTCCTGCGATCCTGCCGAGCTTGGTATATTAGAAATGGTTCACTATCCTACCCTTATGGAGATTTGGAAGGATCTTGAGACCGAAGAAGAAAAGCTTCAAGCAGTTCGTGATAATGTAAACAGATTGGTTTGTAGACAGATTAAGTTTGACGATATCGTTTCGATCGTTAACTACAATATTGCTATCCGTCACGGCTTAGGAACGACCGATAATATCGATCACTTGAGTAATAGAAGAATTCGTGCGGTCGGCGAGTTATTACAAATTGAGGTTCGTAAGGGCTTCCAAAACATGGAGCGTCAGATCCTTGAGAAGATGAATACAAATACCTCGGATAATGCCGAGATTAGTAAGTTTATCAATGTAAAGCCTGTTGTTAGTAAGGTAAGAGAGTTCTTCAATACTAACCAATTGAGCCAATTCATGGATCAACAAAACCCCATTGCGGAATTAACTCACAAGAGAAGATTGTCCGCATTAGGTCCCGGCGGTTTAAATAGAGAGCGTGCCGGCGTAGAAGTAAGAGACGTTCACCACTCTCACTACGGTAGACTTTGTCCTATCGAAACTCCTGAAGGTCAAAACATTGGTTTGGTTTCTTCATTGGCAACATATGCAAGAGTAAACGAGTACGGATTTATCGAAACCCCTTACCGTAAAATCGATAAGGCAACAGGCGTAGTAACCGACGAGATCGTTTATATGACCGCTGACGAAGAGGATAACTATATCATCGCTCAAAGTATCGAGCCTTTAGATGAAAACGGCAGACTTAAGAATTCGGTAGTAGCTGCTCGTATTCGTGAAGATATCCGTAATGTGCCTGCAGAAAAGGTCGATTACTTAGATGTATCACCTAAACAGCTTGTATCTGTAGCAGCATCCCTTATTCCGTTCCTTGAGAACGACGACGCTAACCGTGCGTTGATGGGATCGAACATGCAAAGACAGGCAGTTCCCCTTATCCGCCCCGAAGCACCTATCGTTGCAACAGGTATCGAGCATAAGATTGCAACCGACTCCGGTGTAATGGTCCTTGCAGATTTTGACGGTTTAGTAACACATGTTTCCGCCGACTATATCACAGTAGAGGGCGATAACGGTGAAGTTAAGACATATCAGTTGCATAAATTCGAGCGTTCTAACCACGAAACCTGTGTTAACCAACGCCCCATGGTAGAGGTTGGACAGCGTGTTAAGAAGGGTGACGGCTTAGCAGACGGACCTTCCACAAAGAACGGTGAATTGGCATTAGGTAGAAATATTCTTATCGGCTTCATGACATGGGAAGGCTACAACTACGAGGATGCTATCCTTATCAGTGAAGAGTTATCACGTGAAGATGTATTCACATCCATCCACATCAGTATTTACGAAACTGAAGCTCGTAATACCAAACTCGGTGACGAAGAGATTACTCGTGATATTCCTAACCGTGGTGAGGATATGCTTAAGGATCTTGACGAAAACGGTATCATTAGAGTTGGTGCAGAAGTTCATTCGGGTGACATCTTAGTAGGTAAGGTTGCTCCTAAGGGCGAAACCGAATTATCACCGGAAGAAAGACTTATGAGATCCATCTTCGGTGAAAAGGCAAGAGATGTTCGTGATGTATCATTAGTAGTACCTCATGGCGAGCATGGTATCGTAACCGAGGTTCAAGTGTTCACAAAGGAGAATAAAGCAGATCTTAACACCAATAGTAAGATGCTTGTTAGAGTCTATATCGCTCAAAAGAGAAAACTTGGCGTTGGCGATAAGATGGCAGGTAGACACGGTAATAAGGGTGTTGTATCGAGAGTTCTTCCTAAGATGGATATGCCTTTCCTTCCCGACGGTACTTCATTACAGATCGTATTGAACCCGTTAGGCGTTCCTTCCCGTATGAATATCGGTCAGGTGCTTGAGGTACACTTAGCACTTGCTTGTAAGAAGATTGGTATCAATATTGCAACCCCTGTATTTGACGGTGCTAAGGAATCTGAGATTAGACAATTATTAGAAGACAATAACCTACCTTCCGACGGTAAGCTCCAGCTTTATGACGGTAGAACAGGTGAGCCTTTTGAAAATAGAACTACAGTCGGTTATATGTATATGCTCAAGCTTATCCACTTGGTTGACGATAAGATTCACGCAAGAAGTACCGGTTCGTATTCACTTATTACCCAACAACCTCTTGGCGGTAAGGCTAAGTTCGGCGGACAACGTCTCGGTGAAATGGAAGTTTGGGCAATAGAGGCATATGGTGCTGCTAATGTGCTACAAGAAATGCTCACAGTCAAGTCGGACGATGTCAGCGGTAGAGAAAGAGCTTATGCAAGCATCACCAAGGGACAAAATATCAGCGAGCCGGGTATCCCCGAATCATTCAGAGTATTGGTTCGTGAAATGCGTAGCTTGTGTTTGAATATTTATCCCGTTGACGAGAATAATCAGGAAATTCCCGATTTCGTTCACGACGATGCATACGGCGACGAAGAGCCTAAGGAAACCAATGACATTGCTCTCGACAGCATATTCGGCGGTGAAGATCCTATCCAACCGTTAACTGAAGAACTTATGTATGATGATGAAACATTCTTTGATACAAGCGGTTTATTCGGCGACGATGATAACAACTAACGGTTTAGCGTAGAGTATTTGGAGGCAGTAAAATGTTTGAAATTAATAACTTTGAATCAATTAAAATAGGTTTAGCTTCGCCGGAAAAGATTCGTTCTTGGTCACACGGCGAGGTTACCAAGCCTGAAACTATAAATTACAGAACACAGAAGCCCGAACCGGGCGGTCTGTTCTGCCAAAAGATCTTCGGACCTATCAAGGACTGGGCATGTGCGTGCGGTAAGTATACTCGTATCCGTCATAAGGGCGTTGTTTGCGATAAGTGTGGTGTAAAGGTTGAGCCTTCCAAGGTAAGACGTGACAATATGGGTCATATCAATCTTGCAGCACCGGTTGCACACCTTTGGTATTTAAAGGGTGCTCCTAGCCGTATTGCTACCGTTCTTGATATGCCACCTAAGGATGTAGAGCATATCGTATACTATGCAGCATATGTTGTAACCGATCCTATGCAGACCGAGTTATCCTATAAGCAAGTACTTAACGATGTAGATTATACTGCAGCTATCGAAAAGTATGGCGAGGATTCCTTTAAATGCGGAATGGGTGCCGAGGTCATCAAGCAATTATTAATGGAAGTTGATCTCGATGCAGAGATCGCTGCATTAAGAACCGAGATTCTTAAGGATCAAAATTCCAAGAAGGATAACGAAAACGCTCCTAAGAGAATGAAGATGGCTAAGCGTTTGGATGTACTTCAAGCATTTAGAAGTACAGGCAGTAAGCCCGAATGGATGATATTGGATGTACTTCCCGTATTACCTCCCGATCTTCGTCCTATGGTACCGTTAGAGGGTGGCAGATATGCATCGAGCGACCTTAACGATTTATACCGTTATGTTGTTAACCGTAATAATCGTTTAAAGAGTTTCATGGAGTCTAACGGTGTTGATGCAATGATTCGTAACGAGAAGCGTATGCTCCAAGTTGCAGTTGACAACCTCATCGATAATGCTAAGCGTGCTAAGTCCGCTGCATCCAGCAGATCTCACGAGCTTAAATCGTTGACTGCTATGCTTCGTGGTAAGCAAGGTCGTTTCCGTCAAAACCTTCTCGGTAAGCGTGTAGAC
>CAZUET010000120.1:0-5141 GCA_964619685.1 uncultured Christensenellaceae bacterium | reverse complement strand
GAGTATGTCATATTCGATAATTTCTTTTTGGACTTATTTATAGGTATTATTGCTTGTGAATGCTTAATGCTTTCTAAAATCCGTGCAATTATATCTGCAGTAGTTGGCACATTACTTGCATTAATTTATCCATTAGTCGAAACCGATTTATTATTTTTATTTAAAATATTAACACTGTTGACTTGTTGTATTCCGTTTATTAGGAAAGACCTTTATTCATATGTAAAAGGCTCATTAATATTTTTATTTATTTCATTTATATATAGCGGTTTAATCTCTTTATTATTTGGCTTTACCGAGCCAATAATTGCAAGTAAAGATGGAATTAAAGTCGCTATTCTTTCGTTAGGTTGTATTTTAACTTTTTTTTCTATAAAGGGTGTATTAAAGGTCATCGGTAAAAAAGTAAATAGCGGAAGACTATTGAAGTCAATCATATATTTGAAAAGCGAAGCTATCAGTGTAGTAGGGTTTATGGATAGCGGTAATTTAGCAAGCGGTTCGGATGGAAACGGAGTAGTTTTTCTTGATAAAAGGTTATCGGAACAATTTAATGATAAGGCTGTGGATATCATTATGATAGATACGGTTAGCGGGAAAAAGATTTATGAGATAATCAAACTTGATAAAGTAGAGATATATTTTGGCGGACAAAAACATATTTATAAAAATGTAAATGCAGCTAAGACCACTCAAAAATATAATGGGTTCGAGATATTATTATCAACAAAATTAAAGGAGTATGGAATATGATATTAAGAGGAATTATTAGATTGTTAATGAAGCTTTTCAAAGCAAATGCATCCAATAGGGTGGATTATATATATGGAGCACCGCTTCCTGAACCATTTACAAGGGAAGAGGAAAAGGAGGTATTGGAGCGTTTGGCGAAAGGTGACAGAAAGGCAAGAGATGAGCTTATAGAGCACAATCTTAGGCTGGTTGTATACATCGCAAAGAAATTCGACGGTAGTGTACCCGATACACAAGATCTTATTTCAATAGGTGCAATGGGGCTTATTAAGGCGGTAAATAATTATGATCCCGAAAAAAATATAAAGCTTGCAACGTTCGCAAGCCGTTGTATAGAGAATGAGATATTGATGCATCTACGGAAGGTATCACGGCGTAAGTGCGAGGTTTCGTTAGATGAACCGGTAAACACCGATTGGGAGGGGAATGAATTACTGTTGAGTGATATAATCGGAACAGATCCCGATGCTGTTTCAATGGAAATAGAAAAGAAGTCCGAAATAGAGGTATTATATAAAAGCGTTGAAAAGCTTAATCCAAAAGAGAGAAAAATTATATATTTAAGATACGGACTTAATGGAGAAGAAGAAAAGACACAAAAAGAAATTGCCGATATGCTTGGCATAAGCCAAAGCTATATCAGCAGATTAGAAAAGAAAGTACTGCTCAAATTAAGAGCGGACATGGATAAATATATTAATTAGGTCATACATGCACGAAGGCGTTTGATTGCCGAATTCTCAATTCGAGAGATTTGAGCTTGAGATACTGCACAAATTTTTGATGTTTCAGTTTGAGTTTTCCCCTTAAAATATCTAAGGTCGATAACCTCTCTTTCTTTATCTGATAGCATACTTATGGCAGACTGTAGGTCTAAGCCCTCGATTATGCTATCTTCTTTATTTCCGTCCGAGATCTGATCCATTACCAAAACCGAATCTTCACCGTCAAAATATGCAGGCTCATAAAGTGAAATTGGGTCGGATATAGCATTAAGAGCTGTAGATATATCTAATGTTGAAATGCCTGTATCTGCTGCAACTTCATTCAGTGTAGGTTCATAGTCGGATAGCTCCTGTAATTTTTGTTTCGAATTCATTACCTTATAAGCAATATCCCTTAGATTTCTTGATACTTTTACAGTAGTATTTTCTCTTAAAAACCTACGAATCTCACCAATAATCATAGGAACGGCATAGGTGCTGAATTGAACGCCAAGATCATAGCGGAAATTGTTTAGAGCCTTAGTTAAGCCCAAACATGCAGCCTGGAATACATCGTCAGTCAAGCTTGGATCAAAATTAAAACGGTGGATAACCGATAATACAAGTCTTAAATTGCTATATAGAAATTTTTCCCTTGCTTGTTTATCGCCGTTTGCTATACGGGAGAGCAGTTCTGTACTTTCCTTTTGGGTAATCTTTGGTATCTTAGAGGTATCAACTCCACAAATAAATACTTTATACGACATAATATCTCCTTTTACATATAGTTTTACCAAAAAAATACTTTCTATTCGATAAAAATGTATAATTGTTGCTTGATAATCATATTATTCTATATGGATATTACATTTTGTGAATTGCGTGCTAAGGATGTTATAAACATGAATGACGGAAAAAACTATGGACATATCATTGATATAAGCATAAACGGAACAGGGCAGATATTAGGTTTAATATTACCGTCCGAAAAGGGAATGTTCAGAGCTGTCGTAAACGGTAATAGCTTATTTATTCCGTGGAGATCCATTTGTCGAATCGGTGACGATGCGATACTTGTAAACATAGGTATGGAGCGATTATCATAAGCAAAATAAACAAATGCAACATTTAGTAATAAATATTAAAAATTGCTTTACAAAACACAACATATTGTATATAATACGATAGGAGTAAAGTATTATGAAATGTAAGTATTGCGGATGTGTAGAGAGTAAAGTAGTTGATAGCCGTATCGCCGACGGGTATAGAACGATTCGTAGGCGTCGTGAGTGTGTTGCGTGCGGTAAGCGTTTTACCACGCATGAGACCATAGAAGAGGCTACCGTTTATGTTATCAAAAAGGGTGGCGGTAGACAGGAGTTTGATATCCAAAAGGTTCGCTCGGGTATCGTTAAAGCTTGCGAAAAGCGTCCTATTTCCATATCTAAGATCGATAATCTAATTGTCGAGATAGAGAATAAGATAAGAAGTCTAAACCAAAGTGAAATTACCAGTGAAAAAATAGGAGATATGGTAATGTATGCTCTAAAGGATCTTGATGATGTAGCCTATATAAGATATGCAAGTGTATATAAGGAATTTAGAGATATAGATACATTTATGAAGGAAATAAGCGATATTCTAAATAAGAAAAAGAATGACTAATTATTTTGACCGTATTGTTAATAAGCCTACTCAATTAACTAAGGCACTTTCATGCTTATATCCCGAGTTGCCATATAACCTTTTAATGAAGCTGTTGCGTAAAAAGGATGTTTTTGTTAATTCTAAGCGAATTGGAAGCGATATGAAGCTAAGTAAGGGAGATGTAGTTTCTCTCTTTTTGTTACCAAAAGCAGTGCCCCTGAATATATGCTTTGAAAACGAGCATATCTTTTGTATCAATAAGACAAAAGGAATATCTTCTGACGGGGAGTATTCGCTTAAAAGCTTAGCAAACTATGTTTATCCTCAAAGTGTAATGATACATAGATTAGATACTAATACCGAGGGTATCGTTCTATTTGCAAAAAATAGTGCCGTTGCCGATTATTTAATAGATAATATGAAAAACGGTAATATTGAAAAGACTTATAAATGTACCGTATATGGAGATACTCATTTTAAAAATACAGAGTTAAAGGGGTATTTATATAAAGATGCATCTAAGGGCAGAGTAACTATATATCATTTTCCATATAAGGATGCAGTCGCTATATCCACTGTTTGTACCACAATAAGCCGTCATGACGGCTTGAGTGACTTAACGGTTACCATACATAACGGTAAAACTCATCAAATAAGAGCACATTTAGCCGATGCAGGTTATTTTATAATCGGAGACGGTAAATATGGTGACGATAGGATTAATAGACTTTACGGCTATAAAAGTCAGGCTTTAAAAGCTATACGCTTAACATTTTCCGAGTCTATGACCAAATATGGTTTGAGTGGATTAGCTATAAATATTTAAATATTAATACATATTATTTTTGATCAAGTAGGCTTTCATTTTCTGTAAAGCCTTTTTTTCTATCCTGGATATATAGGATCTTGAAATCTTCAATCTATCTGCAATTTCTCTTTGAGGAAGCTTATCATAGCCAAATAAGCCATAACGGAGTGCGATTATATAATATTCCCGCTTTGACAAAGTTTCTTTCATACAAGCGTGAATATCTTTTTTAATATCTTCGGCTTCGATACTTTTGCCGACGTGGTAATTTTCGTCAAATAATGTATCACTTAACGATATCTCGTTGCCATCCTTATCCGAGCCAATAGGATGAAAAAGGGATACATTACCGATATTCTTTTTATTTGCTCTTAGGTACATCAAAATCTCATTATCGATACATTTTGCCGCATAGGTTGAAAATTGTGTTCCCTTATCTATTTTAAATGTTTTAACGGCTTTCATAAGTCCGACAGAGCCTATTGATATCAATTCCTCTTGATCAATACTTTGTGCATACCGTTTAGCAACATGGACGACCAGCCTCATGTTATGCATGACCAATGTTTCCAAAGCGTTTTTGTCCCCTTGTCTTGCAAGGTTAAAAAGTTCGGTTTCTTTTTCCTTATCTAAAGGCTTAAGAAATCCGCTTTCTGTAGTCGGTTCGAGATAATAATGCAAAATACCTAAGTTTTCAGTAAAAATCACCATAATAAAGTATATTCAGTCAAAATAATAAATTGTTTGTCCTACCGTTTTTGTTTGATGAATTAACTTTTTTATTTGAATTGAATTGCATTTTTTAATTAATCTATGTATAATAATAGTACAAGCTGGTCAGACGATCGCACAAATGTGAGGAAAGTCCGAGCACCATAGGACAGAGTGCCGGCTAACTACCGGTGAAGGTGACTTCAAGGAAAGTGCAACAGAAATAAACCGCAGCTAAGCTGTAAGGATGGAAAGGCGAGGTAAGAGCTCACCGAGGGAATAGTAATATTCCTTGCCATGTAAACCCCACTCGGTGCAAGTAAGGAAGGTTAAGGTTGTCCGCTACTTCCGCATACGCTAGAACCTATCGGTAACGATAGGTCAAGAAAGATGATCGTCAAATACAGAACTCGGCTTATAGATCAGTCTTGTCCCACCGTAGGGTGGGTTTTTTTATTATAAAAATAGAATCATATGTCAATAAATAAAATATGATATATGGAATAATTATATTAAGC
>CAZUET010000119.1:0-5172 GCA_964619685.1 uncultured Christensenellaceae bacterium | reverse complement strand
AATGAATAGATTAAGTATGAGATGGATATTTATGCAAATTTTTATACAAAAATTAATCTAAAAAACCATTTTTTTATAAATTATTGAATCATTTTATTATGATAAAATACATTTTTTTAAATGATAAGTTTTCTAATTCTTATAATCTAGTTCTTGTATTTGCAATCGAGCCCATTAAGGCGTTACATTCCATTGGAATCATATTCCAAATAAAAAGTATACGGTGCAATCGCATACAACATTTTAAACAAAAAAACACAAGCAAGCTTTTTACAAAACAATGTGCATTCAATATGTTACTATTTCCCAAGTTATCGCTACCGATTTTGAAAAAAATCAAAAATGGTAGCGATAACTCTATTTTTTTACAACAATTATTAGAATTTATTTCGTCCATAAAATAACAAATAAGCAAATCATTACCATCCGTTTCAGTCCAATATACTGCAAGGCGGTGCCTTGCACTGTCAATACATTTTGCATAAAATCGGCATATATAAATGTTAAATCTTGCATATTTTCGACAATGCAAGCAAGTAAAAACTAAGTGATAAAAAGTAAGAATATGCGGAATTTGACGATAGTTTTCAAAAAAATGCGTGGAATTTGACAATGCTTTTGTAAAAACTGTGCAGAATTTGACAATACAGTGTTTTTTTGCACGAATCTGTGATTGTTTTGCGAATAAAGTAGACGACTATATTGGAAGGTTTAGTGTATTTATCATTTCACATTTTTGAGAAATGAAATATGATAAATATACTTTTAACTATTCAACTGCTCATTATCCTCCACCAATACACCAGCCCTTTTATACTAAACGGATAATACTTACTCTTTTTTGTGAGACTAACAGTCCGAAAGATACCAAATTGTTGCACAATTTGATTCTCGCTACGCTCAAATTTCGACTAACGCTCAGTATGACGGCGGACCTTAACCATTAGTATATTATAGGTTCACCGTCCGCAAGATAGAAAACGGCTTTTCGTTACCCGTCCAAGATACTGCAAGGCGGTGCCTTGCTCTGCTCCGCAGTTCGACTTCGCTTATGTTCCGCTCAGTATGACAGGACGGTGAAAGTTTAGTATGACGGCGGACAAGAATGTACACTCATGATGACGGAACAGAGAATATTTTTTTATAGTTGCGGGATGCCCATTGGGAGTTTCCTACCCAATTTGTTGTTAGATAACAATAGTTTTTGCTAATGAATATTTTTTTATATGGATATTCCTAAATGGACCTAACAAAAAAAAGACGTCTGAGAGGCAACTCCATTTCCAAATTGATACACTCAAGCGTCCTTTTTTAAATAATTATGGAAATTATAGGGAAATCATTGACAAGTTTACAACTAATTAAGCCATTTGCGTAAGGAATACAATGATTCGTTGAGCATACTTTCGACCTTGTTAGCATGCTCTATTATTTCGGGAGAGTAAGAACAACTTATATTAAGATTCTTACCTATTGTTTCTATGCCCATAGATGTGCCTTTTATTAACTGTTCGGCAACCTTTTCATCAGAATGTGTGCCTACAAGCCCCATTTTAATCATTCCACGAGAAATTGCTTCCTTGACACTGCTCAATATATCTTCTGAAATACCCTTAGATCTCATCATATCTTCTGTTTCTCTAATCAATTCTTGGTATTTCGATTGCAATGAGGTTAGGTAACTTCCAAATTCTTCGCTTGCAACATATTCTCTGGTAACATCAATGGCTTGTGAACCCATTATTACCGTTTTGAGAATGTCTCGGACAAGTGTTTTATCACAGTCCATACTCTCATTCATACAACAGCACGAGCAATCGCATGAGCATTCTTGTTTATTATTGTTTTCTGACATTTTGTCCTCCTTTTATTCATAGTATAAACGAAAAAAGGAATAGTATTCAGTTTTTTATGTGGATAAAGCGTTCGCATGATAGCAAACGGCTTTTCGCTACCCGTCCAACATACTGCAAGGCTGTGCCTTGCACTGCTCCGCAGTTCGACTTCGCTTATGCTCCGCTCAGCATGACAGGACGGTAAAAGCTCAGTATGATAGCGGACAGGCATACGCTCCGCTTAATAATTTTTTTGCGAATGCATAGTTTTTTTTTGATACTCATCCTCGTCCGCTGGTAAACTATGCGATTTCTGTAACCTTGAAGCCTGCGTTTTCAATGGCTTTTACAATGTTCTTGTCGTTTAATTCCTTATTGGATGTGATTACTGCACTCTTGTTTTCAAGACTTACTTCTACACTTTCTACACCTCTTAATGCTGATAAAGCTTTGTTAACTGTTGCAACACAATGATTGCACATCATACCTTCTATTTTGATTGTTTTAGTCATTTTCATTTTCTCCTTTTTATTATTTTTCTTTTTATGGTCATGCTTGGGATCGAACACCTTGACAAAATTCAATCTCAATGCATTGGTTACTACGCAAAAGCTCGATAAACTCATCGCTAATGCTCCAAACATTGGCTCTAATTCCCATCCAAACCAAGATGTGAATAATCCTGCCGCTAACGGTATACCTATAATGTTGTATATGAATGCCCAAAATAGGTTTTCGTGAATATTGGTAAGCACTCGCCGTCCAAGACGCACTGCTCCAGATACCGCTGTCATTTTATCGTTAACTAAAACTACATCAGCCGAATCTATTGCAACATCGGTGCCTGCTCCTATGGCTATTCCAACATGAGCGGACGTTAGTGCAGGCGCATCATTTATTCCGTCACCAACCATGGCTACTAAACCGTTTTGCATGAGCTTTTTAACTTCCGTTTCTTTTTCGTCAGGCAATACTCCTGCAATAACAGCATCGACACCGACCTCTTTACCGATAGCTTGAGCGGTATTTTCATTGTCGCCTGTCAGCATTACTACTTTAATACCCATATTTTGCAATTCTTTAATTGCTTGTACGCTGTCGGACTTAACTGTATCGGCTACTGCTATTATTCCCATTAATTCACCGTTTAATGCAAATAATAGTGGGGTCTTACCCTCTCTCGATAATTTTTCCGTTTCCAATTTGATTGAATCGTCAACCTTTACTACGCTGCTCGATATAAACGCTACCGAGCCACCGACAAGGTCTTTCTTGTCGCATTTTGCTCTTAATCCTTTACCTATAAGCGTTTCAAAATCGGTCAATTCGTATCCTACTATGCCTTTACTCTCCGCTTCATTGACAACTGCCTTTGATAACGGATGCTCACTCATATTTTCAAGTGAATACGCATACGATAAAAGCACTGCTTCGCTAAATCCGTTTTTGGGAATAATGTCGGTTACAGACGGTTCACCTCTTTACCTATAAGCGTTTCAAAATCGGTCAATTCGTATCCTACTATGCCTTTACTCTCCGCTTCATTGACAACTGCCTTTGATAACGGATGCTCACTCATATTTTCAAGTGAATACGCATACGATAAAAGCACTGCTTCGCTAAATCCGTTTTTGGGAATAATGTCGGTTACAGACGGTTCACCTCGAGTTATCGTTCCTGTCTTATCCATAACAACAATATCGACCTTGCCTATTTGTTCCTCCGCCTCTGCAGTTTTAAAAAGAATGCCGTTTTTGGCGCCTTTGCCACTTCCTACCATTATAGCAACAGGGGTTGCTAATCCCAATGAACATGGACAACTAATAACCAATACCGTTATAGCCCTTGATAGAGAAAATCCTACATCCTTACCAAGTGCCAACCACACTATCAACGTTATAAGAGATATCGTCAAAACAACCGGTACAAATACACCAGACACCTTATCTGCAATCTTAGATATGGGTGCCTTTGAAGCATTTGCGTCGTTAACCATTTTGATGATTTGAGATAATCCGGTATCTTCTCCTATTCTCGTTGCCCTACAACGCAAATAACCCGATTTAACAAGCGTTCCTTGTGAAACATTGCATCCCTCGACTTTATCAATAGGAATGCTTTCTCCCGTCAGTGCGGATTCATCAATCGAACCGTTCCCCTTGATTATTTCACCGTCTACCGGTACGAATTCACCGCTTTTGATAATAAACTCGTCGCCTACTAACACTTTTTCAACAGGAAACACTACCTCTTCTCCGTTTCTAATAACTGTTGCCGTTGGAGGTGTTAATGCCATTAGACTCTTAATTGCATCGGTCGTTTTACCCTTGGAATACGCTTCTAATGTCTTACCGACCGTTATTAATGTCAATATCATGGCTGAAGATTCAAAATAAAAACCGTCCATGTAGCTCATCGCTGTGGTTATGTCACCCGATGTATGGTAATATATCATAGCAAACAACGAATATAGGCTATATGCAAATGACACGCCCGAGCCTAATGCGACCAGTGTATCCATATTAGGTGATCGCCTTATAACGCCCTTAACTCCATTTATAAAAAACTTACGATTGATAAAAAGAATTATTGCCGATAAACACAACTGTATTACGCCGTTGGATATGCAATTATCCAATACATGGGGTACCGGGAAGTTCCACATCATAGCACCCATAGAAAAATACATCAATATCAAAAGAATTACAACTGATGATATTAATCTTGTAATTAGTGCATTTATCTCTTTATTATCGGATGTTTCTTTTTTATTGGTATCGTTATTAAGTTCGCTAACTAAACCATAGCCTGCCTTTTCCACTGCATTGCGTATTTCTTCTTCGGTTGCACTACCCGAAACAGTCATAGAGTTGGTCAATAAATTGACGGCACATTCCTCTACCCCTTCGACTTGTCGAACCGCATTCTCTACTCGTGCACTACACGCAGCACAGCTCATTCCTGTAACTTTGTATTTATCCATCATTTACCTCATCAGCTTTTGAAGAACATTGACAAGTTCGTCTACGGTTTCATATTTTCCGTCCTTTATATCGTCGGACACGCATGTGCGTATATGTTCGGATAATAACTCCTTATTGAAGGAATTTAAAGCAGATGTTATTGCTGACACTTGCATAAGAATATCGGTACAATATGCATTTTCCTCAACCATGTTTTTAACACCGTTCACTTGACCTGCGATCCTATTTAAGCGGTTAGTAAGCTGTTTAACCGTTTGAGCATCTCTAATCTTTTTCTTACAACAATCTGACATAGCATTCTCCTTATCAGTGCATATTTCTATAAAAATTATATACCCTATGGGGGTATATGT
>CAZUET010000118.1:0-5263 GCA_964619685.1 uncultured Christensenellaceae bacterium | reverse complement strand
AAGTAACATTTGATATCGATGCAAATGGTATCGTTAATGTAAAGGCAAAGGATAAAGGAACAAATAAAGAGCAATCTGTTACCATTACTGCAAGCACTAATCTTACCGAAGAGGATATCGATAAGGCTGTAAAGGAAGCTGAAAAGTATGCTGAAGAAGATAAGAAGCGTAAAGAATTGATCGAAATGAGAAATAACAGCGAACAAGTAGTTTATGCTGCAGAAAAGGCTGTAACCGAAAGCGGTGATAAGATTAGCGAAGACGAAAAGAATACAGTAAACGAAGCTTGTAAAGAAGCAAGAGAGAGCTTTACATCCGAGGATGTAGAAGTTATCAAGGCTGCAATGGATAAGTTTAACCAAGCTGTACAACCAATCTTCACAAAACTTTATCAACAGTCAGCTCCTAATGGTCAAGACGGCGGTGTTAACGATAACGGTGATGTAGGCGGAGATCCTGACATCAACTAATTATTAAATAATTATTTAGATAAGCTCTATACGTTTTGTATAGAGTTTATCAATTAAAAGGATTATGGAAGAAAACTATTATGATATTCTCGGCGTTCAAAAGGGTGCTACAGACGATGAAATAAAGTCGGCATATAGGAAGCTTGCTAAACAATATCACCCCGATTTGTTTGCAGGTAAGCCCGAAGCTGAAAAGAAAGCTGCCGAGGAAAAATTTAAAAAAATAAATCACGCTTATCAAGTTTTGTCAGATTCACAAAAGCGTGCTAATTATGACCAGTTCGGTTCAGAGGAAGGTCCTCAATTTTCGTCGGGCGGTGGTTTTAGCGGTGGCGGATTTGGCGATTTCGGAGATATTTTCAGTAATATCTTTTCTGGATTCGGTCAACAAAGATCTTCATCGAGAACATCTTCAATGCGCCCCGGTGACGATATTCAAATTCGTTGCACAATAGATTTTCTTGACGCTGTAAACGGCGTTGTTCAAGATCTTAAATTCCGTCGTAAGGAAACATGTAAATCGTGTAACGGTTCGGGAGCAAAGAATGCATCTGCTGTCAAAACATGTACAAAGTGCGGTGGTTCGGGTACTGTAAGAGTTAAACAAAACACCATTTTCGGTCAAATGATATCCGAAACAACTTGTCCCGACTGTAAGGGAAAGGGTAAGACTATAACCGAGTTCTGTAAGGATTGTGCGGGTAAAGGCTTTACTACTAATATTAGAACGGTCCATGCCAAGATTCCGGCAGGTATTTCGGATGGTCAGACCTTAGTTTACAAGGGTGACGGTGATTGCGGTCAAAACGGTGCACCTAACGGAAATCTTATCATTTTGATCAATGTTAAGACTCACCCGTTATTCATTAGAAAGGGTAACGATATTACTTATGAATTACCTATCAGTTTTATAACTGCAGCTTTGGGTGATGAGATAGATATTCCCACACCATATGGTCCTTATAAATATAGAATTCCGGAAGGAACTCAAACAGGTCAGGTATTTAAAATTAAGGGTAAAGGTATGAAATACTTGGGTAAGGATTATTATGGCGATCTTAATGTTTTGATCAAGATAGTTACTCCTACTAAGCTTACAAAAACTCAAAAGGATGCACTCGTAAGTTTTTCCGAAAGCTTGAATATCAATCAAGAAGAACCTATTAGAAGATTTAAGGATTATTTGAAATAGACTATGACTTATAAGTTTACTGTTACTACAACTCATCAAGCGTCAGAATTGATATCTGACGCTATGTTTGATTTAGGGGCTCAAGGTGTTTCTATCATTGATCCTCAAGATTTTGACGAGATAGATAAGAACGGTGTTGTTTGGGATTACATAACCGATGATGATAAAAAGGGTGATGTAACTGTTGATGCTTTTTTTGATACAGACGAACCCGAATCAATTAATGAAACGATCAAGGATAGACTTCATTTTATTGAAGATTCATTTCCGTTTCCGAGAAATACATTTAGCGTTAAGTATGAAATCGTACCCGAAGTAAACTGGTTGGAAGAGTGGAAAAAGTACTATAAGCCTATCATTCTCGATAAAATCTCTATTATTCCGTCATGGGAAGAACCTCAGGGTGAAAATTACATATTTATTGAACCTGGACAAGCGTTTGGTACTGGCGAGCACGAAAGCACTAATATGTGTCTTAGATTATCCTTTAACCTTGACATGGTTGGTAAAAGGGTTGCCGATGTAGGTTGCGGAAGCGGTATAATAGGAATGAGTGCATTAAAGTTAGGTGCCACATCTTGCTATTTTACCGATCTTGACGGCGATGCTTTGGATAACTTAAACACCAATCTTAAACTTAATCATTTTGATAATAATTACATAGTTAGACAAGATAGCTTGTTAAGTAACGATAACGGCGTTTATGACATCATATTTGCTAATATTACAGCGGATATTCTTCAAATGCTTGCTCCGCAAATTGAGTCACATTTATCTGAAAACGGAACCTTGGTGATAAGCGGTATTATAGCATCAAGAGAGGATGAAGTGATAGAATGCTATCAGAAATACGGCTATACGGTGGTAGATAGTCTATCAATGAAGGATTGGCGTGCCTTTACGCTAAAAAGAAAAAATGGAAATTAAACGATTTTTTGTTCCAACTGAAAATATTAATGGCGATACTGTCACGATAACGGGTGATGAGCATATTCATTTATCCAATGTTCTTAGATTTAAGAAAGGGTATAAGCTGATCGTATGCGATAATTCCGGGTATGATTATAATTGTACAGTCTTGACTATTGAAAAGGATAAGACAACCTGTAAGATAGAATCTAAGGAACTAAATCAAACCGAGCATGAATCAAAAATGATCCTTTTGTATGGTTTGACAAAGTCTGAGAAATATGAGATAGGTATTCAAAAAGCGGTTGAATTGGGGGTAAATGTAATAATTCCGTTTATTTCTCAAAATACATCCGAAAAGTCGGTTCGTTTAGAAAGACTTAATCGAATAGTTTTAGAGGCTTGTAAGCAGTGCGGTAGAGCAAAAAAACCGACGGTTTATGAACCAATGACCTTTGATGAAGCGTTAAACCATGCAGAGGGATTAAAAATAATTGCTTACGAAAAAGAGCATAATAATAAATTAAAAACCGTTTTAAACGGGCTAAATGAATATAATTCTGTTACACTTGCTATCGGTAGCGAGGGCGGATTAACAGTCGAAGAAATCGATAAGGCAAGGTCAAAAGGCTTTACTTCGGTTACACTTGGAAAACGCATACTTAGAGCTGAAACTGCGGTAATAAGTGGTTTGGCATCTATATCATTGTTTATGGAGGACTAATGAAAATTTCTGTAATTTCGCTTGGCTGTAAGGTCAATACATGTGAAAGTGAGAGTATCGCTACAAAACTTAGACTAATGGGACATACCGTAGTTAACGAATTTGAAAGTGCGGATGTTTATATTATCAATACTTGTGCCGTAACCCAAGAAGCAGAAAAGAAGTCAAGGCAATGCGTAGCAAGAGTAAGAAAATATAATAAAGATGCTAAGATATATATAATCGGTTGTGCATCGGAAAAAGATCCCGATCAATTTATTTCAAAGGATGCAGAATACATTTCTGGTAATGCATTCAAGGAAAATGTTTGCGATCTACCGAGCGGTATTGATAAAACGGAGATACCAAAGGAATATGAATACATGACATATTCCGATAATTCCCGTACAAGAGCATTTGTTAAAATCCAAGACGGCTGTAATAACTTTTGTTCATATTGTATTATCCCATATTTAAGGGGTAGGCAAAGAAGTAGAGCTATAGACGACATTTTATGTGAATGTAATCTAAAATCATTGACAACTCAAGAGATTGTGCTTACGGGTATAAATGTTTCCTCATATGGTTCTGATATTGGTGTAACCCTTACCGAGCTTGTCAAAGCATTATCATCAATAAATTCGAGAATTAGGTTTAGTTCTCTTGAAGTAAATGTTATCACAAGACAGTTTCTGCAGGCACTAAAAAATGCAGGGAACTTCTGTGCTCATTTTCATTTATCCCTTCAAAGTGGAGATAACGATGTTTTAAAATCAATGAATAGAAAATATACCCGAGAAGAGTATATTAAAAAATGTGCATTGATTAGAGAATATTTTCCGTTTGCAGCCATAACCACCGATATAATCGTAGGTTTTTCTACTGAAACAGAAGAAGCCTTTAATAATTCTTATGAATTGGCTAAAGAGGTTGCATTTGCGGATATACATATATTCCCTTATTCGAGAAGAGCAGGCACTCGTGCATATTCATGGAAAGTTCTCGATCCCTCGATAATTAAAGCCCGTGAGAATAAGCTTTTTGAGTTAAAAAAAGAACTAAAGCGAGAGTTTGCCGAAGCAAGTATAGGCTCAACTCAGTCGGTACTTGTTGAATATACGGACGGTGGATTTGCGGAAGGCTATAGCGATAATTACCTTAGAGTATATTTCAAGACATACAATGAGGCTGAAATCGGTAAAATTTATAGCGTCAGAATCACCGAACTTTATAAAGACGGTGTGAAAGGCGAGGTTATAAAAATAAATTCATAATATAAGGAGAGATAAAATGTGTATTTTTTGTAAGATAATCAATGGTGAGATCCCTTCTGATAAGGTCTATGAAAATGATAAGATGATTATAATTAAAGATATCGAACAACAGTGCAAGTGTCATTATTTGATGATACCTAAGGAGCATTTTGCTGATATTACCGAGATGACTAAAGAACAAGCACATGACTTAGCGGATTCATTTATTGTGCTTGCATCGATTACCGATAAGCTTGGTCTAAAGGATGGATTCCGTTTAGTATCTAATAAGGGTGAAAACGGTTGTCAATCGGTAGGTCATCTGCACATTCACATTTTAGGCGGTGAAAAGCTTAGAGATAGAATGTGTTAATATAAAAATGTTTAATATAAACACTTTCAAAAAGTTGACAAGCACAAAAAAATGGTTTAATATATTAGCAATTTAAAATAAAAGGTGGTGAGTTAAATGGCATTCGTTAAAGTACGTGAAAACGAAAATCTCGATATAGCAATCAAGCGTTTCAAGCGTCAATGTACAAAGGAAGGTATCGTTGCTGATATTAAGCGTAAGGACGAGTACAACAAACCCAGTGTTGCTCGTAAGAAAAAGGCAGAGGCTGCTAAGAAGAGAAAGAATTCAAGAGACTAAGAAGCTAATTTAACTAAAAAAATACTTATCATTAGATGGTGCAACTAAGGGATTTATTTTCCCAAAAAATTAAGGTATAGTCAA
>CAZUET010000117.1:0-5274 GCA_964619685.1 uncultured Christensenellaceae bacterium | reverse complement strand
ATGTAACTAAAGTGCACTATTATGAGATTATTATGTATTTACTTTCTATTTTTATAAATCTATAATGTAAGCATAGGGTATAACTATAAATATTATTAGTTGTTTTATACCCTATAGTAGATTAGCTTTTAACAGTGTTAGGACTAAAAAAGCTATTTTGTATAAGGAGAGATAGTAGATGAAAAAGGTATTAATAGTTGTTCTAATGTTGACGTACTTATTGTCGGTATTATGTGGATGTTCTCTTATCGGCAATGGTTCTCTCAACGGCGGAAAACCGTCGAATGGCAATGGTTCTCTCAACGGCGGTAATACTTCTATAGGTACTAATGATAAGCATCTACGTCACACGTTTGGAGAGTGGAAAGCTGTGGATGATGAAGTAATTAGAGAGTGTAAATGTGGAAAGACAGAGAAAATGGTATCGGTTGATGAAATAGCCAATGCTGAAACATTGACTGCGGATTTGAGTGAAAGTGAAAATCTATCATTGCTCAAGAAGATTACCATGTATAATGCCGGAACGATCGATCCCATAAGTAATTATGAAAGGGATCTCGATCTTATTGAAGCATTGAATGCAGAGTCGTTACGTATCGACCTTTCTATAGGAAAAGGTGATGGTGGTAGAAACTATACCGGTGATGAATGGTTAGTAACCGGAGAAGGCGACGATTGGCGCAACTACGAATATAACTTTGAACAATTAGACGACATAGTTAGTCAGCTATTGGATAAGGATGTTTTGCCTTATATGTCATGGTGTTATGTTCCCAAGCCCTTGCAAGAAAATGCAAACGATCTTCGTTTGGGCTGGACTAACCTTAACCAAAATCTTCCTAATTGGAAGGAAGCATGGCAACAAATATACTATAACTATGCTAAACATTATCTTGAGGAAGGGTTACAGATAGGATATCACGAGATCTATAATGAACCTGATCTTTTTGGTGTGTTTATGAATTATCAAGATTTCCAAAATAGATTATATAACGATATGTATATATATGGTGCACTTGGTATTTTACAAGCAGATCCTGATGCAACAATAGGCGGTCCTGCTTTTGCAATAGCTGAAAACGCCGGATCTACGGGCTTTATTGATGCGGTTAAGAATAGCAATTCACCCATGGACTTCTTCTCATTCCATTCATACATGGACGGTAATACATGGCCGTCCGAATTAAATTATGTAGATAATCTGATTGCTCGTGACCGTTATTTTGAAACAACCGCAATACATATCAACGAGTTTTCGTGGTTGCATAGTGAAAATGGTGGTCAAAGCGGAGCAAATAGTGATTTTAATACATATAGAGGCGGAGCAAAAACACTTTCCGCAATAATGGAAGTAGTAGGCCGTACCGATGTACAATGGGCACATTGGGCACAGTTTATGGAATCCACATGCGGAGATGATCCTTACGGATTAATATTTAAAAACGGACATGTTAAGGCTGCATATAATGCGATCAAAATGTACAACGATATGCCTGTTTGGAGATATAAGGTATTGAGCAGTAAGGATAGTAGTCCTATAAGAGCGGTATGCTCGGCAAATGATACCAAAATAGGATATTTATTATGGAATACCACCGGTAAATCACAAAGCGTTAATGTAAAGATTGATAATAGCAATTTTACTAATGCTACTCGTCGTGTTTATCGTATAGATCAAAATCATGGCAGTTATCGTGAAAATCCGTCTGCAGAGCATCTTGTTGCTGAGGATATAGGCGGAATAGACTTAGAAAATGGAAATATATGGTCTGGCACCATTCCTGCAAACGGCGTTGTATATATTACTCTTAATGAAGACGGATATGATGATTTCTCTGCATGGAATGACCGTAATACAAGCTTCGCTACCGATGTAAAGACGAGCTATTATTACGCAGATAGAGCAAAACTTGATCGTGTTTATGATGGTACATCGAGCTATTCTCATTTCGATCGTAACAGCTGGACTATGTATCTATCACAAGGTGCATTTAATGACGCACACGCAAATGCATCGATAATTGTTAGAGACATGCCCGAGCAATTCACAGTTGAATTTAAAACAGAAGGATACGTTAGGTCTGTTGATAATAACTCTGCATTAGCCTTCCGTATAGATTTTTACGATGAAACAAGTGGCTGTTATACAAATAGTGTACTTTTCCATAACGGAGTATACAGCACTTCCCGTAATGCGACCCTCGCACCATGGGGAACCGGAGAAGCTCCCGATAAGGTTGTAGAATTTGACGGATTTGATTATAATATAGATTTAAGCAAATATGCACCCAAGGGCTGGGATGCATCCACAGGAAAGGCACAAATATCATTTATGATGCAAAATACGGGTGCAAATACTCGTGCAGCAATTAGATTGTACTAATGTAGCTATGAAAAAGACACTTAAAACATTATTAATAGTATTATTACTTATTCAAATTATAGTCGTATTCGTTGGATGCGACTATTTGCCCGATTATCCCGATTCCGATATACCATCGATTGGTGATGGTTCTTTTGAGAATGATCCGAATAATAAACCGATTGAGGGCGATAAAGACGATAGCAATAATAACAATAATAACAATAACAATAATAACAACGGCGATAAGAAAGACGATATTGATAATCCAATCGTTGAAACAGAGATTAAAAATGTTATATATTTGATTGCCGACGGACTTAGTTCATCTACCATTGATATGGCAAGAGATCTAAAAGGTGCCCCGTTATTCTTAGACGAGATAATGATAGGTCAACAAATGGTTGTAACGAGTAATATTTCGACCTTAGCAGATCCGGATCAAAGTGAGTATACTAAAATATCGAAGACAGATTCATCCTCATGCGGAACAGCGTTAGCAACAGGACGTAAGACCTATAAAAACGGACAAGGTCAAATTATTCATTTAGATGACAATCATGTACCATATGCCAATGACGGTGTAAAAACGGATTGGGAATGGGGCGAATTAGAACGTTTTAAGTCTATTCTAAGGATTGCTCAAGATCAAGGTAAAAAGACAGCTGTTATTACAACTGCCGATATATTAGATTCCACGCCATCAGCTTTTTATTCCCATTCCGATAGAGGATATTGGGATATCATTTATGATGATCTCAAGAAAGCAAACATTGATGTAATAGTCGGAACAGATTCTTATGCTGGTCATACTCTATCATCATGGCGTACTGATTTTGGTTCAAAGGGTTACAAAACTGTAGAATACACAGATTATAATGAGCTTGATGCTATCAAGGTTGGCGAGAAGTTTATTTCAATTGGTAGCTCCGGTAACGGTAATCACGATCCTTTTTGGGATTATAACAACTATCAAGCCGATAATATTCGTATTTTTGACTATTTCACAAAGACATTAGAATTATTTGATGGAAATGAAGACGGTTTCTTTATAATGCTCGAGGGCGGTGAAATTGATATTGGCGGACACAATAACGAGGTCCAACATGCTCTGAGCGAGTTATACGCATTTGACCAAACAGTAAGCCTTGCTCTTGATTATGCATCTCAAAGAACAGATACCATGGTTGTCGTAACAGTTGATCACGGGAACAGTCAATTTAATTTCAATGGCGGTGTATCTGCGGATGATTGCCCATATAACTGGTCCGATGAAAACTATTTTTACAATGATTTTGAAGACTTTACAAGGTGGATTAAGCGTAATACCTATAAGAATTACGAAGGACACACCTTAGAAAATGTTATGCTTGGCATTTATACTCCCGACGGAATAGCAAATCCGCTCAAAGATAAGACCGAGGTTCAAAATATTGAGATTCCACGTTATGTTGCAAGTTTACTTAATGTAGATATCGATAAAGAGAATCGCATTTATAATGGTATGGCTCGTGAGGAGGATTTGTTCGAATATACCGTTGTCGATTTTGCTGATACATTACAGATTGGTACAGATTTATCGGTAACCGCTGTTAAATACTGGGCGACCGAAACAGAAGGATGTGGATTTGAATTAGCGTCCGATTTAGCATTCCACGATTGGGATAACATAAAGTCGGATACGTGTTATGCGTTAAAGTGTTTTGATACAAGTAAAGCTGTATCGGGACTCACCATTACGTTACCTAAACCTATAGATATCAATGCAGTAGATGTTACATCATTAACTCTTCGTTGTCAAGTCGGCGTAGATGCAAACGATTCTTATCCCATATGTAGAATTTATAAGGGTAACAATATAGTGCTTAATGATGTCGATGGTATATCACTAGCTGTTCACTCAAACTCAAAAGTTGTAGATATTAACCTTGGTGAAATAGATTTTACTCGTTTGGCTGATGAGGACGGAATGATTCGCAGTTTTACTATCACCATTCAATCAAAAAATAACGGTTATATTTACTTAGACGAATTACTATTTGCTTGTATTAACAGAAAGTAACGGAGCAAAAATCTCCGTGTAAATAATTTAGGAGGAAGAATTATGAAACTTAAAGTTAAAGTGCTATTGTTGATAGCTTGTGTAGTGCTTACATGCGTATTCGTTGCATGTGACACGATAACATCTACTGATTCAATAACAGTTCGTTTCATTGTGGACGATATAGTATACGAAGAAATTACAGGTAAGTTAGGCGATCCTATTGTGGCACCCGAAACCGATCCTATAAAGGATGGAATGAATTTCGTTCGTTGGGAAGGCTTTGTTGAAGGCTCTGTATTTTCACAAAATAAAGACTATGTTGCTGTTTTTGAGCCAGTAAGCGAACCACCTATTGAGGAGAACATAACCGTAAGATTCCTTGTTGACGGCGAGGAATATGCTAAGGTTGTTGGTAAAAAAGGTGAAGTAATCGTAGTACCCGAAACCGATCCTACAAAAGACGGAATGAGCTTTGTACGCTGGGAAGGCTTTACCGAAGGCGCAACATTTTCCGAAAATAAAGACTTTGTAGCCGTATTCGAATCCGAAAACGAGCCACCCGTTGCTGAAGATGTAACTGTAAGATTTCTTGTTGATGGTGAAGAATATGCTAAAGTAGTTGGTAAGGAAGGCGAAGTAATTGAAGCACCCGAAACCGATCCAACAAAGGACGGAATGAAGTTTGTTCGTTGGGAAGGCTTTACCGAAGGTGCAACATTTAATATTGATAGAGATTATGAAGCAGTATTTGAAAAGGTTATAGTTGAAATTGATTCGGCACCTATCGCAAAGGTTGAAACAGCAGACTATAACAACGATAACCTTAATAAGGATGCAATGTTCAATAGTGCTGCAGATATCAATAAGT
>CAZUET010000116.1:0-5286 GCA_964619685.1 uncultured Christensenellaceae bacterium | reverse complement strand
ATATATTTAATATTTAAAAAAGTCAATACTAATTTTATGCTAAATTAACATAAATTCGGCAAAAAAATAAAAAATTCTTATTTTGTAGAAAAAATATTTTAATTTAGGTGTTATCGAGCATCAAAATACAGTCATTACGGCATTACCACAACGTTTGGATATGACTATGAACTAATTGGTAGATATACTGTCCGCAAAATACCAAACGACTTTGTCGTTTGATCTTTATTGTATTCGAATTTCGACTTCGCTCGGTATGACGGCGGACGAATATATGGCAGGACGAAAAAATGCTTTGTGTATAGATAATTACATATTCTCGTCGGAAGAATCGTCATCGTTAGCTTCGTTCATTGAATCAGTCGAGGATTGTGCCGTTTTTTTGCGTTTTTTGCGTACAACTAATATTGGAATCACTATAGCAAATACAGCTATCACTCCTATAGCAACATAGAACAAAACAACAAGTATTTTGACTAAATTATCTAAAGAACCATTAGACGGAACTGCATCAATAGGCGTATCATCCTCTATTTTTTCAAAAAGAGCATTATATTCTATATCCTGATATGCATCGGTAATATCGGCGTCCCATCCGATAAATCGGTATATGTACCCTGTATCTGCGGAAATATCGGGTACCGTTGGTGCTTCAACCTTATCGCCATAGCGGTATACCTGTGTAAATACAACCTTACCGTTAGCTTTAAAAGTTACGGTATATTTGTAGTATTCAATGATAACACTAATACGCACATCGCTATCGGGCATATTAAATTCATTATTTTTTATCGATACACTATTACCGCTTGAATCGATATAATACATGCTACCTATGTAGCCACCCTCTTCTATTTCGTTTACGGTAACAGTTATCGTTTCGCCCTTTTCAGCCCTTGACTTATCGACAATGACATTAGCACCTTGAACAGAACCAACCGTTATTTCATAATAATACTTGATTGAATAACTTCCATCCGCACTTTCGCTTGAGGATATAAAAAAGCTCACTTTACCGTCAGCGGTAATTGTGAATTTTTCGTCTTCAATCGCACTTGACTCGTTATGATTCACTCCGCTCAGCTCAAAAGCTATAGCCGAATTCGAATTGACCGCATTGCCGTCTAAATCACAACAATTCAAGATAAATTTATACGAACCGCTTAAATAATTACGAATGGTATCAAGTTTTAAACTCGCTACGCCATCATTTATCAAACCTAAAACGCTCTCTTTAGGCACATTGATAGAGGAATCACCGCATGATATAACAATGGACAGTTCCTCTGTCTTTGCAATTTGGAGGGCATTTGTCAGAACATAGCGATCGTTAACACTACTTCCGTCAAGCTTTAACACCCCGTTTTCAATCGTCGCACCCATTGGCGCTGTGCCGTTCAATGCATAATACTCACTCTTAAAAACAGCATTATATGTAGCATCGCTATCCGCAACCGTTATATCGCTATCCCAACCGATAAAGGTATAATAGCTGTATCGAGTATTCTTTTTAGTCACATTTTCGGGCAAGATCGGAATTTCGCCATCCCATACGGCAAAGCTTGTACCGTAACCGTCCACCTTATATGTGATCACCCAACTCGATTCAAATACCGCCTCATACTCTCTTTCGGTCATTTCAACCTTTAACAACTCACTACCCTCTTTATAGAAAACACCGTCAGACTGCCACCCGATAAAGCGGTATTCCCTAACGCCTACCGCACTCTTAGTAATCTCGCCAAGCACAGACGGATCGGGGATAGAATCAAAGGGATAGTATTCCTTATATCTAACACCGTCAATGACCCAAATTATAGGGAAATTCCGTGGCGATCTATCAAAATAAGGATACAAAGATAGGTCGCTTTTATCGGTAATGAGCTTATTACAGTCTATCAAATTACCGTCTTCATCCTGCCAAGCGGAAAAGGTATAATCATAGCCATCCGATCTTTTAGTAGGTATCTCACCGCTAAATGAGACCGATCCGCCTATCTCTACATTATCAACTACGCATATAGGGGTATCGCTTTTACCGTCAAAAAACCTTACCGTTACACTTCTCGCATTACGGAAATACTTAGTCAAGGTGCATTCAAGGACAATCGTTTGAGAGCCTTTTAATAGCTCTCTCTTATACAATTCGCCACTAATAAGGGCGTTTTCATATCTTATCTCCTCATCACTCGGCTTATATTCAATAGGCTTGGTAGGCTCATTTACCACAGTGGGCTTGGTAGGCTCATTAATCTTGGTAGGCTCTACTCCCGCTTCGGCAACCTTTGTAGGCTCTACAGGTTTATAGACCGTTTCGGGTGCAGTTGGCTTAGCTACAGCATTAGGGGCAATAGGTTCGACTGGTAGCCCCGGATATCCGTTTTCAAGCGGTTCGGATAATGATTTATCCTCAAGGTAATCGTCACCCAATATTCGAATAGGTGTTTGAGGAGCTTCTATGCCTATTGTGTAGTTTGCATCGAAAAAGCCTGCATACTTTTTACTTGCACCCTTATATTTCATTACATAATTAGGCAGATCACCTTCTGTCAATGCATGAGAAATACAATACAGCTGTGCTAAAAGTATCTCGAATTTTTCGACACCGTTTTCCCTTTCCATTATTCGCCTAACTAAGTTATAATCGGGATATTGATATATAAAATCTAAGGCAACCAATAGATCTATAAAATTAGTTGCTAATTCGTCCTTATAGAAAATATAAAAGGTGTATCTTTCGGCATCACTACTACATTGCATCAATCTCGTGATTAAAACACGCAGTTTCTCAGTTGCAGCCGATGCAAGATCTACAGCCCTACCTTCAACTCCGCCTATCGTAACAAGCGATTCTTTCTCCGCAAGCACCCTTGTTACCGATTCACCTAATATCGCCCCCGATAATGTTCTATCTAATTCGGTCATGGGCTTGGTGATAAAATCAAGTATTTTTAATTGATATATAGCAGTTTGCTTTTCTTGAGATGCGGTTGCCTTATTATATTCGTCAAGTTCCTTTTGATACGCCTCATACTTTGTAAGATATTCAAGATAAGCTTGGAGCTCTATATTATACTTATCCTTTGCAACCAAATAAGCTTCATATTTCGCTGTATCGCTCTTATATTTATCCAATGCCGTCAAGTATGCGTCATATGCATTTTTTGCTACCATCCATTCCGAATATGCTTTAAGATAGGCATCATAATTTGCCTTATCCGATTCATACTGCGATAAATTCTCCAAATATTGTTTATAATCGGCAATGGCAATATTATATGCATCCATTTCATTTTCATAACGGCTACGCTCACTTTCGAGCCTTGTATGAATACTTAATGCGTACTCATAAGCGGAATTAATATAATCATTGATATCGTCACCCCTTACTGCAACAGTTGCATGATAAACAATATCTAAGCTATCGTAGTCGACTTTCGCAATATTATTTAACTCATATACATATTCACCGCTAACACACTCAAGCAAGGTATCACCTATAGAATATGGCGTCCAAACCACGGTCATTCCGTTTTGGGCAACATACTCAAATGGCTTCATTGTCATAAATAGATTACCATCCACAATATCGGCTGTTACGGTAGACATACTAATGGCAGTGCTATATGATAATTTTAACTCGCTATCGGATAGATGCTCACGCTCGACATCGCAAACAATCTCGCCTGTCGCTTGCGATATTATATCGGCAGTACCCATTTCGGAATATAAGATATCGTCTTTTCGGGCATAGTTATAGTTACCGCCCCCCGATGCAAACGCCATAGGAGCAGATACCGCAAACGATAAAACTGTTATCAAAACAATCAATGCAACTATTAGTTTTTTATTCAATGCTTCCACCTATACCTGCTTTTTCTATAATTATAACACATATACAGTCCAAATTGCAACGGCTATATTTGACTTTATTCGGCAACAAAAAAAGGCGTAGTCAAAAAGACCACGCCTAAGTATTCAAAAATGAATTATTTATTGCCAAAATATCTGTCATGTAAGCCCTTGAAAGCTTTGCCGTGACGAGCCTCATCACGAGCCATTTCATGAACTGTATCGTGAATAGCATCTAAATTCTGAGCCTTAGCAAGCTTAGCAAGCTCGGTTTTTCCTAAAGTTGCACCGTTTTCCGCATCCACTCTTAACTCAAGGTTTTTCTTTGTGCTGTCAGTAATAACTTCGCCTAAAAGCTCTGCAAATTTTGCAGCATGCTCAGCTTCTTCCATAGCTGCCTTTTCGTAATACATACCTATCTCAGGATATCCCTCACGATGAGCAACTCTTGCCATAGCAAGATACATACCAACCTCTATACATTCGCCCTGGAAGTTTTCTCTTAGTCCCTTAATAATCTCGGGATCCACGCCCTTAGCTACGCCAACTACATGCTCGGCTGCCCAACTCATTTCGCCTTCTTGAACCTTGAATTTACTACCGGGAACTCCGCAAAGGGGGCATTTAAAATCCGCAGGCATTTCATCGCCTTCATAAACATAACCACAAACCGGACAAACAAATTTTTTCATTTTAATATTCTCCTTATAATAGTATTTTATATAAATTAATTTCGGCACTTATTACATACACCGTAAATTATACATTTAACCTCATCTATACTGCCAATCGATTCAATTTCATTCGGCAATGATGGCATATCAAATATATCGTAAATAGTGGCACACTTGGTGCATACATAATGACAATGGGCGTCGGTATTACCGTCATAATGAAGGCGTGTATCGGTAGTTTCAATAGAACATATCTGCCCACCCCTTTCTAAAACCTTAAGATCACGGTATACGGTACCAATACTTATAGTAGGATCCTCACTTCTTGCAGTCTCATATACCATATCCGCAGTAGGATGATCGGTACGACCTTTAACTATTCGCAATATCTGCTCACGCTGTCTTGAATATCTCATAGCACTCCTAAATGATAATGATTACTATTATTATATCCATCAAATGATCCTTTGTCAATACTTTTTTTAAAAATTTTTTCGTTTTTTTATCATTTTCAAATAAAAATCTACATTTCAACAGAATCGTTTAGATTTTCTCTATTTTCAAGCAGTTTCTAACAGTATAATTATTTTCATAAAATCTTAAAAAATTAAAGCGATTTCTAACAGTATAATTGTTTTCATAAAATCTTAAAAATCGCAATATTTCATTAATGGTTTTCTATAAAGCGAATATAACAAAAAAGCCTTCGATAGGATAACACCGATCGAAGGCTCAATTAATATATAAATATGAATAGTAT
>CAZUET010000115.1:0-5337 GCA_964619685.1 uncultured Christensenellaceae bacterium | reverse complement strand
ATATATATTATATTATTAACTGGAATAGTGTGTTTTATCCCAAAAAGAATGGGAATAATTGTAGTTAGCGTATTCCACGAGGATGGTTGAATGAAGGAAGATAATAGGAATGTCGGTTCTATACAAGGAACGACGACGAATATCAATAATAAGAACGGTAAAAACCGCAATTTTAAAAAGAAGGACGGTAAGAAAAAGAAGGCTAAATTGGCTTATATTCCACCTTATTCGATAGAGCTTATGTCTAAATCGATAAGTGAGATTGGTCTAAGTGAATTAACGGTTCAAGTATTGCTTAATTCAGGAATAGATACGCTGGGTAAGATATGCTCTCGTACATCGGGCGAGATGTATTATATACAGCGTTTTGGTAAAAAGCAACTGATAGAAGTATCTGCAGTGCTTAAAAAGCTTAATGTTGATTTTCGAGTAGCGGAAGAGGAAATATCTAATAAGAACGGGGAATCCGAGATTAAGCATAGCGAAAAGACCGTTAAGGAAGACAATAGCCCAACTAAGAAAGAACGGACGGAACAGAGAACCAAAGAGAAAACCGTCAAGGATAACGGGGCAGATAAAAAGCCTAATGCACAAAAGCAGGTGCAGGCTAATCAAAAGGGTTCTAAAAAGAGTGAACCGTTTGATCAGCGTAAGATATTCCCCAAGGCACCGTTTGTGCCAAGTCCCAAACAACCCGAGCAGACTGATAGATTTATTAAATTCCAGCGTGGCGGTAAGTGGGGCTTTAAAGATAAAAACGGAAAAGAGATAATACCTCCGATTTATGATGAGGTATTCAACTTCAAGGAAGATTTGGCGTGTGTAGAACGCAAGGAATTATTCGGATATATTACTCGGGATAATGAATTGGTAATTCCCTATAAATATGAAGTAGCGTCGAGTTTTTCGGAAGGATTAGCTTGTGTAGGTAACGAGAGTAAATGCGGATACATCAATAAAGAAGGTGAGATAGTTATTCCGTTCATCTACGATGCAGGTACTCCATTTATTAACGGAGTAGCTCAAGTAAAGCAAAACGAGAGATGGGGAACCTACAGCCTTGAGACAAAA
Source organism: uncultured Christensenellaceae bacterium (assembly GCA_964619685.1). GTDB lineage: Bacteria > Bacillota > Clostridia > Christensenellales > CAG-1252 > RUG14300. Next base: position 4,266 of record CAZUET010000115.1, on the reverse strand, counting down.
GAGGTTGACTGGAATAACTAAAGCTTCCCACTCTTACATTTTTAAGGAAACAGAATGTATGAAAATTGGAAATAGAAAAATAAAAGAAAAAAAGATAGATAATGAAGTTCAGTCTGTAGAGTGTGTTACAGATTATGAATATATGCTCGACATCGATAACCTTTCTAAGAGATACTTGAACAGTGTAAACTATTCCGTTCAAGATTTGACTATTAAGGTCAAGAGAGGTGAGATATTTGGATTCCTCGGTCAAAACGGTGCAGGTAAATCCACCACCATCAAATGTCTTACCGGCATTTACCCTTTTGATGAGGGCGATATCAAAATATGCGGATACAGTATCAAGACTGAGCCATTGAAAGCAAAATTGAATATCGGTTATGTACCCGATAATCACGCAGTATACGATAATTTGACAGGTAGAGAATATGTCAATTGTATCGCAGACCTATACGGCGTATCCGAAGAGGATAGAACAGCAAGACTTGAGGAGTATCTTAAGGTATTTAAGCTTGGATTTGCTATAGATCGTCAGATTAAGGGCTATTCTCATGGTATGAAACAAAAAATATGTATAATTGCCGCATTGATACATAACCCGAATCTTTGGGTGTTGGACGAGCCTATGGTTGGCTTGGATCCTCAATCGATTTTTGAGATAATCAACCGAATGAAGGATCATGTTAAAGGCGGTAATACGGTATTTTTCTCTTCACATAATATCGATCTCGTAGCTAAATTATGCGATAGAGTTGCTATTATTCATGACGGACAGCTTTGCACCATCATGGACCTTAACGAAGGAACTAATCGAGATAAGCTCGAGGATGTTTTTAGAGAGTACACCATGAAGGAGAATAGAGGATGAACAATATCAAGGCATTGTTCCGTCTGGAATTAAAAGCGAGATTTTCTAAGCGTGGTGTACCTGTTAAAAATCTCGTTACAAAGATGGCACTGATGGGAATTTTTGCCTTGTTGGTATACGCCATCTATGTTTATTTTTTGAATTCGATAGTTCAAATGTTTCATGTCTACGAGCACGATTACTCGTTGATGATGCTTTTTACACTCATAGCCCAGTTATTTTTGATAGGTTTGGGCATAAGTTCGTCTATTAAACGATTATATTTTAGCGGTGATAACGAGTTAGAATTAAGATTTCCTGTCGATAACACCACGATGTATACATGTAAAATGGGTATTTTGGCTATAGAGCATGGCGTGATTTGTATTTTGATGACGCTCCCCTTTTATATTTGCTTCGGTATAGCAGGTAATCAAGGACTATATTACTATTTAATGATACCCGTAGTAACTGTTTTAATGTTTTTATTTTCCTTGTCAATATCAAATTTGTTGGCAGTGCCTACAATGATGATATCTGCGAAATTTAAACATAAATATTTTTTGAATTTGATAGTCAATATTGTGCTTGTTTCGGGCTTTTTCGCTATTTATATGGCGATAATTAATTCGATCGTTAACTTCATGAAGGACCAATCATTGACGCTCTTTTCTGCCGAAGGAATGCAGGCTTTAGCTTCACTTCGATATGTTTATCCTGTCAGTTTATTCGGCGAGATATTGATGAAGAGATCATCGACAATGCTTGCAATATCCATTCCGATATCTATTTTAGTAGTCGGTGTATTGAGCTATATATCGATAATGATATCCAAAAAGACCTTCTTGAATATTATTCTTAAAAATATCGAATCGCACGGAGCTTCCTTTAAAAAGCTGACAAATAATAAAAAGCACAGTCCTTTATATGCAGTATTCCAAAGAGAAATCCACGATATATTCCGCTCATCTACTTATAGCTTCCAATATTTGGTAATGGCATTTGCTGCGCCTGTAATGGTGTTCAGCTGTAATAGTCTTAGCTCTGCTGTGGGTAGTAAATCGTTAGATGTTATTACGCTTCCCATGATAACGCTTTTGGTAATGCTCATATTTGTTACCATTATCGTATCGTTTGCAGGCTCATGTATATCTCGTGAGGCTGATTCGTTCTATTTAACTAAAATTTCCCCCGTAGCAGTAGAAAAGCAGGTTCTTGTTAAGGTCGGATTATATGTTTTGGTTGGCGCATTGGCGAGCATCGTATCGCTTTCGGTGGTAATGCTTGCAGGTAATATTCCTGTAGCAGACGGATTTATTTTAATGGCAAATTCAATAATGGTTTCTACTGCTCTTACATGCTTTGCTGTTAAACTTGACATTCTTAAACCGCAATTCCCGGTAGGTGGCGACGGCGAAGTCAATAACGGTAATTTGGCAACCTTTGTTACATTACTTGTCGGTTTTGCGTTGGCAGTCATTGAAGGCTTAGTAGGAATCGTAGGATTTATTATGTACAATCCGAGCTTTATGTACGGTGTTTTGTCCGGATTTAACGTATTATTAATGGTATCGGCTATTTGCTGGTTACTTATCAGACTTCCGTACAGATATAATAATATTATGCAGAGGTGAGTGAATAATGAAGAAGATATTGATAGCTATATTATTGTTAGTTCCGCTCATCATAATAGCGACATTGAGTGTTTCGAGCACAATTGTAAGTGCCGAGATAGAATATGGTGTAGAGCAATTATTTCTTAAACACTTAGGTGAAAGACAAGACTATGTTGTTATAGATCTTGATGAATATGCACCTACAAATAAATCGTATGTGCTTTTCCCCGAATTTATCCCATCTAATGCAAGTAACAAAAAGATAGAGTGGACATTATCGGACGAAAACATGGCGACAATAGTAAAAAACGGCGATGGAATAGCCATTTATTTCAAGCCCGGATGCTATGGTACGTTTGATGTGATCGCCACATCTATGAGCGACACAAGTCAAAGTGCTGTATGTAGCTTCTATGTGACCGGTAAATATATCGGTGCAATGGAATTATACGATTACGATACACTTGATAGAATTGACAGCGTTTCCTTAAAGGTCAATGAAAGCACCTGTATCGATGCACGCCCCCGTCCGTTTAGTGCTATGGGCGATAAGAAGATTGTGTGGAATTCGTCTAATGAAGGTGTAGCTAAGGTGAATGGTAACGGTGTTATTACAGCGGTAAGTGAGGGTACATGTACTGTTACTGCTACCGTTAACGAGGACGGACGTAAGCCTATAACAGGAGTGTTGACCGTAGCTGTAAACGGAGAGAGCTTATCCAAAAAGTCTGTTATTTATACCACAAGTCGTACAGTTGATATTTCAAACTACTTGCGTAGTGATAAGAGCGGTATAACCGTTAAATCGGTTGTAGGTGGCACTAATAGCGGTTTTAATATAACCGTTAGCGAAGCTGTTAGCGATGCATATATCACGCTATCCCATCTTGGATATGAAGAAATTATTAAAGTATCGGTTGTTGCTAATAATTCGTTAGTCATCGATAATTTGTTTGATTATGAGAAGACAGTTTGGAGTGCACAAAACCTTGTTCCGCTCAATACCGAGCTTTTCTATATATCCGCAAGCTGTCCATTCGCAGATGCAGGTAGAATTACTTGGACATCCGATAATCCTGCAGTTGCTACCGTTGTTGGCGATAGAATTGCAGGCTTAATGGAGGGTGTTGCGACTTTGACCGCTACAAGCGAAGGTTTTGAGCCTGTTTCTATTACAATCATCGTATCACCTAAAATAGGTGATGTTCGCTTAGAACTTGACGAAAGAGGTGATATAGCAGGCTTGAATGAGGAGCGTTTGTTTGGAATTTACACATGTAATTATGACGGAAACGAGTTTACGGTATCCGAATCGTTGCAAATGCGTATATCCTATGTATTCCCCGAGTATATAACCGAAAGTGAAAACATATATGATTATTTCCTCTTTGAATCTAATGACGAAAGCCTTGCAACGGTTGGTGCAAACGGAGTTATTTCGTTTACAAGAGATGCTATCGGTAAAGAAGTAACAATTACAGCTATTGCTCGTTTCTCCGAAAACAATTCAAGCGATAGCTATACGTTTAAAGTCGTTGACGGTATAAATATCGGTTACGATGTCGCTATTACCCACTATGATAAAAAAGCTGATACCGAATTACCCGATTTTTATCCTGCTTACGAGCTTCAATATGTAATGAATAGCTATACAGGAGATTTTGATTCTTATGGCACCATGGGAGCGGTATTGTTCCAGAATAATGTTTATCTGCCTTTAGCTGAAACCGAATGGACTGATATTAAACTAAACCGTTCTATATACGGTAACGGTTATATTATTGACGGTCAGCTACATAATAC
>CAZUET010000114.1:0-5497 GCA_964619685.1 uncultured Christensenellaceae bacterium | reverse complement strand
GGCAGACGCGTACGTTTGAGGGGCGTATGGTTAACCCGTGTGAGTTCAAGTCTCACTGGCCGCACCAGAAAAAGCACGCATAAGCGTGCTTTTTTTAATTAGAAAATAGGTGTCGGAATCTAAACAGTGGCATCTCTTGTATAAAAAGTATCTTCGTAAATATAGACTTTGACGAGTGTATTATCGTCATTTTTTTATTTCCACATTATTCAATAATAAAAATATATTTGCTAAATCCGATATAATAGTTTATAATTAATACATTATAAGGAGTATTTATGGATAGTTTAATTAGAAATTTCTGTATTGTAGCACATATCGATCATGGTAAATCTACACTTGCCGATAGATTGATGGAGACCACCCAAACAGTTTCTCAAAGAGAACTAAAAGAACAGCTTTTAGATAATATGGACCTTGAGCGTGAGCGTGGTATTACAATCAAGCTTCAGCCTGTTAGAATGAAGCATGTTTATCAGGGTAATGAATATTTACTTAATTTAATCGACACTCCGGGACATGTTGACTTTACTTATGAAGTCAGCCGTTCTTTGGCTGCATGTGAAGGTGCATTGTTAGTCGTTGATGCGACACAAGGAGTTGAAGCACAAACTCTTACTAATGTCTATCTTGCTCTTGATAATGATCTTGAAATACTCCCTGTAATCAATAAGATTGATTTAGCAAGTGCCAATGTTGAAGCAACTAAGCAAGAGATAGAAGATGTAATTGGCTTAGATACAGAGGGTTGTCCCGAGGTCTCAGCCAAAACAGGTGTTGGTGTAGAATACTTACTCGACCAGATAGTTGAAAAAATACCACCTGCAAAAGTCAATAACGATGCACCTTTAAAGGCATTGATTTTTGATAGTTACTACGATAATTATCGTGGAGCCATTTCTTTTGTTAGAATTATTGACGGTCAAGTAAAGGTTGGCGATAAAATCAAAATGATGAGTACAGGTAAAGTGTTCGATTGTATCGAGGTCGGCGTTTTTATGCCTAAATTGACGCCTGTAGATGTACTTAGCTCGGGTATGGTCGGTTATATTGCAGGTAGTATTAAAAATGTTGCTGATACCAGAGTAGGTGATACAATAACTAATGCAGAATCTCCTTGTAACGAGCCTTGCGACGGATATAAAGAGGTCAAGCCCGTAGTATTTGCAGGTATTTATCCCGCCGATGGAAGTAAGTATATCGAGCTTAGAGAATCTCTTGAAAAGCTCAAGCTTAACGATGCATCTTTATTCTTCGAACCAGATGTATCTGTTGCTTTGGGATTCGGTTTCCGTTGCGGATTTTTAGGACTTTTACATATGGAGATTATTGAGGAAAGATTAGAAAGGGAATTCAATCTTGATCTTGTAACTACCGCACCGAGCGTTGTTTTCAATGTTTATAAAACTAACGGAGAAATGGTTGCTATCGATAATCCTACTAAATTACCACCCCCAACCGAAATAGATCATGTAGAAGAACCTATAGTTAATGTTTCTATTTATACACCACCTCAGTATAACGGCTCTATAATGGAATTATGCCAATCTAAGCGTGGTACATTTGTTGATTTGATCTATGTTGATACCCAAAGAGTGCAGATAAAGTATACAATGCCTTTATGCGAGATTTTATACGATTTTTTCGATAGCCTTAAATCACGCACTCGTGGTTATGCTTCTCTTGACTATGATATGAGCGGATATCAAACAAGCTCTATGGTAAGACTTGATATATTGCTTAACGGCGAAATGTGTGACGCACTAAGCATGATAGTTCATAAGGATTTTGCTTATGCAAGAGGTCGTAAGATATGTGAAAAGCTTCGTGAAGCAATTCCCCGTCAAATGTTCGAAATACCTATTCAAGCTGCGATAGGAAATAAGATAATTGCTCGTGAAACAGTTAAGGCTCTTCGTAAGGATGTTCTTGCTAAGTGCTACGGTGGGGATATAACACGTAAGAAAAAGCTTCTTGAAAAGCAAAAGGAAGGTAAAAAACGTATGCGTCAGGTCGGTAATGTTCAAGTGCCGAGTGAAGCTTTTATGTCTATTCTTAAAGTCGGTGATGATCAATAAAGATAATAAAAAAGGCTTATATATACATATTCCTTATTGTAAACAAAAGTGCTTATACTGTTCGTTTTATTCTTTGCCGTCAGTGTCTGTCGATGATGCATATATTGATGCATTAATTAGAGAGATAGAGCAATATAAAGACAAAAAATATGTTATTGATACCGTTTTTATCGGGGGTGGAACACCGTCATTGCTTAATGAATCACAAATTGAACGGATATTTGGTGCAATAAATAATACATTTCGTTTAGATGCGGAAGAAGTTACTGTGGAAATGAACCCTGATAGTATTACTCCGTCTAAATTATCCATTTTCAAAAAATGCGGAGTAAATAGAATAAGTATTGGTGTTCAGTCATTCAATGACAAGGAGCTACGCGCAATCGGACGTATTCATAACAGTCTGCAAGCACAAAAAGCTATTGAACTTGCAAAAAAATTTTTTAATAATATTAATATCGATCTAATGGTCGGGATTCCAAGTCAGAGCTCGAATTCAATTTTTTATAATGTATCTACCGCAGTGAAGCTTGGAGTAACTCATATATCCGTCTATTCTTTAATACTTGAAGAGGATACACCGCTATATGATATGGTCAATGCAGGCTTATCTATTCCCGATGAGGATGAAACGGTAGATTTTTATGATCTTGCCGTAAATGAGCTTGTTTTGGCTGGATTTGAGCGTTACGAGATTAGTAATTTTGCTCGTGAAGGCTATAGATGTAGACATAATCTGCATTGTTGGCAATTTAGAGAGTATATAGGTATAGGACCAAGTGCATCTTCATTTTTAGAAGGTAAAAGATATACTAACGAAGCAGATATTTGTAGTTATATTTCAAGGGGAGCTAAGCCTATCGAACAGAGCTCCGACGAGCCTTATAAAGAATATATAATGCTTGCACTTAGGACTAAAGATGGCGTAGATAAAAGATATTTTGAAGAAAAATTTTCTCTATCCTTCGATGAAATGTTTAAAGATATACTAAAAGAAAAGATTATAATAGACTGCTGTGTTAATGCTGACGATAGTTTCTATATTAGACCTGAATATATTTACATTTCTAACTCAATAATAGTTGAATTCTTTTAATACCCTTCATTGGGTATTTTTTTTAACAAAATTCTGAAAAATAATTTAAAAATTTGGCAGTCAAGTGTTGACATTGCCAAAATATTGTTATATAATACTATTGGCAGTTAAGAGAATAGATTGCTAATCAAGTGTATATAATAATGTATATGCTTAATCTCGATAGATGAAACCGTTAATTAATTATGGTAATCAACCGAAGTGCTAAGGAGTAAGTATGAAGTTAACCGATAGAAAACAAAGAATTTTGAGATGTCTCGTTGCGAGATATATCAAGACAGCTCAGCCCGTTTCGTCATCCGATATCCAAAAGGATCTTGATGAGGATATAAGCTCAGCTACCATTCGTTCCGAACTTGCAGGTTTAGAGGAAATGGGTTATCTCGAACAACCGCATGTTTCAGCCGGTAGAATTCCTACTTCACAAGGCTATAAGATGTATGTTAACTCTCTATCTCTCGTATCAAATAAGTCTAATAAGAATCATGTTCAAGAGCTAAAAGGCTTCTTTGACCAAAAAATGCAAGAGGTTGAGGATGTTGTTAAAAGCACCGCTAAGGTGTTATCTGATGTAACTAATTATACATCGGTCATCGTTGTTAAAAATGTTTCTAATATCGTTATTCGTAAGATAAAGCTTATCGATATCGGTGCTGACTCGGCTTTGCTTGTTGTTATAACTGATAGCGGTATTATAAAGGATTCATTTATCGATCTACCCGAGGGTATGGGAGGCGGTTATCTACAAACCGCATGCGATATACTTAATGATTTGTTTGAGGATAAAACGGTAGAGGAAATCAAAAATGCATCTCAAAATATAGATGAAAGCTTATCCGAATATAGATCACTTCTCGACTCTGTCTTATCGCTTATAGATTCACTTAAAAGTGATGATGAAGTCATCGTTGAAGGTACAGCTAAATTACTCGATTATCCCGAATATGAGGATACCGGTAACGCTAAACCGATACTATCATTGATTGACCATAAAAAGGAATTATCCGAAATGGTTACATCGGGTGGTATCGATTTATCGGTAAAGATCGGTAAGGAAGAGGGCGTTGAGCACGGCTCATTGGTTAGCGTTAAATACAGAATTGACGATACAAAGAGCATTCATGCCGGTGTAATTGGACCAGAAAGAATGGATTATAAAATGGTTATAGGCGTGCTTACTCACTTGGAAGAAGCAATTAGGTCGATAACTGACAAAAAGGAGGACTAAATGTCAAACAAGAAAAAAGATAATAAAGAGAATATCTCTGAAAATATAGAGAATGTCGAAGTCGAAGAAACGGTAGAAAATTCCCAAAAGGAAGAGCCAGAAGCAGAAGCTCAAGCGAAAACACCTGAAGAACTTCTTCTGGAGGCAGCACAAACCGTTACAAAGCTTAATGATCAAATTAAGGAAAATCAGGATCAATACTTGAGATTGAGAGCAGAATTTGATAACTACCGTAAAAGATCGGTACAGGATATAGATAGACAAAGGATAAAGGGAATTGAATTGGCGATAGAAGCTTTCTTCCCATCAATGGATGCTATTGATAAAGCGTTATCAATGTTTAAGGATGAAAGTGTTTTGAAAGGTATAATGCTTATTAAAAAACAGTTTGAGACCGCCTTAAATAAGCTTGGTGTTGAAGAGATAAGTCCTTTGAATCAAGAATTTAACCCGGAATATCATAACGCAATTATGAATGAAGTCAATCCTGAAAAGGTTGGTATCGTTACAGAAGTATTCCAAAACGGATACCGTTACAAGGATACATTACTAAGACCTGCAATGGTTAAGGTCGGTATTGAAGAGTAAACTAATTGCCTTAGGGTAATTGAAATATAAATTAAGAATAAATTGATAAGGAGATATATATTATGTCTAAAATTATTGGCATTGATTTAGGTACTACAAATTCATGCGTAGCCGTTATGGAAGGCGGCGAGGCTACAGTTATAACTAATGCAGAGGGTGCAAGAACTACCCCTTCTGTAGTAGGCTTTACAAAAGACGGCGAGCGTAGAGTAGGTCAAACTGCTAAGCGTCAAGCTGTTGCATTCCCACAAAGAACTATTTCTTCAATCAAGAGAGAAATGGGTACTAACTATACTGTTGATATCGATGATAAAAAATATTCGCCACAAGAGATTAGTGCAATGATTCTTTCCAAATTAAAGGCAGATGCTGAAAGCTATCTCGGACAAAAGGTTACTCAAGCTGTTATCACAGTTCCTGCTTACTTCTCAGATAGCCAAAGACAGGCAACTAAGGATGCAGGTAAGATCGCAGGTCTTGAAGTTTTGCGTATAATCAACGAGCCTA
>CAZUET010000113.1:0-5587 GCA_964619685.1 uncultured Christensenellaceae bacterium | reverse complement strand
GCTTATAAATAGGCATTTGTGATAGAAATATATGAAAAATTAAAATAAAAAAAATTAATTTATTGATAAAAGCGATACAAAACGCTTTAAATGTGTTATTATTATATCGCTCTTTTTTTTGATCGTATAGCTGATATATTTACAGCTATAACTGAAATAAAAAAAGACCGCATCCGATAGGAAACGATCTATGGAGCGAAAGACGGGAATCGAACCCGCGGGAATCGGCTTGGGAAGCCGACGCTCTACCATTGAGCGACTTTCGCATGGGTGCTTTATGATATTATATTACAAAACAAATCAATTGTCAATCCTAATAATGAATTGGCTGTTAAGGAGAAAAAATGAATTATTCAAAGGTACTGAGTAACGAATTTAAGCTTACCGAAAATCATGTACAGAATGTGATCAACCTTATTGATGAGGGTAATACGCTTCCTTTTATTGCTCGTTATAGAAAGGAAATGACAGGTTCTATAGATGATCAGGTCTTGCGTGAATTATCCGATAGATTGACCTATCTGAGGAACTTGGATGAGCGTAAAGCTGAAATAACAAAATCAATTACCGAACAAGGTAAGATGACAGATGAGCTTCAAAAGAAGATAGAGCTTGCCATTACCATGACAGAGGTAGAAGATATATATAGACCGTATAAGCAAAAGAAGACTACAAGAGCAGGAGTAGCTATTTCTAAGGGACTTCAAGGTCTTGCAGATCTTATTTTGGCACATAATACCGAAGATATTGCCGATCAAGCATTGACCTATGTTGATGAAGAAAAGGGTGTATCTACACTTGATGAAGCCTTGAGCGGTGCATGCGACATAATAGCCGAAAAGGTATCGGATGATGCAGAGCTTCGTAAAAAGCTAAGAGATTATTTTGCAGAGAATGCAACTATCCATACATTTGAGATCCCGTCTGAAGATAAGACTTATGATATGTACTACGATTATTCCGAAAAGGTAAAAACTATTCCGGGACACCGTATTTTGGCTATCAATAGAGGTGAGAAAGAGAAAAAACTCAATGTCAAAATCGAAGTAGATACAAATGATGTTCTCGAGATTATTGAAAATACTTATCTTGACGATAAGTCTACAACTTCTCAACTTGTACAAATTGCTATAGAAGACGGATACAAAAGATTATTATTCCCTTCACTTGAGAGAGAACTACTAAAATCACTTTTTGAGAGAGCAAGCGAGGTTGCTATTCATACATTTGAACGCAACTTAAAGCCGTTATTAATGCAACCACCTCTTCATAATAGAGTAATATTGGCTCTTGACCCTGCATATAGAACGGGCTGTAAGGTTGCTATTATCAACGAAAGGGGTAGTGTTCTTAGTAAAGGCGTTGTTTACCCCACACCACCGCAAAGTAAGATTGAAGAAGCAGAACAAACATTACTTAAAGCAATCAAACTGTTTAAGGTCAATGTAATTGCAATAGGTAACGGTACGGCAAGTAAGGAAACCGAAATATTTGTTTCTAATATGATTAAGAAATGTCCTACACCCCTCGAATATGCTATAGTTAATGAGGCAGGTGCAAGCGTATATTCGGCATCAAAACTTGGTGCAGAGGAATTTCCCCAATATGATGTTGCAATTCGTTCCGCAATATCCATTGCAAGACGCTTACAAGATCCGTTAGCAGAGCTTATCAAAATTGATGTTAAGAGCATAGGTGTCGGGGAATATCAACACGATATGCCCGAAAAACGCCTTACAGAGGTATTGAACGGTGTAGTTGAGGACTGCGTTAATAAGGTTGGAGTTGATTTGAATACAGCATCGGTAAGCCTATTAAGCTTTGTTTCGGGCTTATCTAAGACTACAGCTGCAAAAATCGTCGAGTACAGAGATAAAAAGCAATTCGAGTCACGAGATGAATTGTTGAATGTGCCTAAGCTTGGACCTAAAACATATGAGCAATGTGCTGGATTTTTAAGAATACGAAACGGTAAGAATATTCTTGATAATACAGGTGTGCATCCTGAATCATATGAGCAGGTAAGAAAGCTTTTAGGATATTTAGGATATAAAGATAATGATATCGGTAATGGCTTATCAGATATTAGAGATAGGATCAGAGCATTAGGTGTTGCAAATGTGCTTAAAGCAAGCGGATTAGGTGAGTATACTCTTGAAGATATAATTCAAGAATTGTTAAAACCCGGTAGAGATATCCGTGATTCATTGCCACAACCCACATTGAGAAAGGACTTACTTAGCATAGAAGACCTAAAGGAAGGAATGATTCTTGACGGAGTTGTTAGAAATGTTGTAGATTTTGGTGTATTTGTCGACATTGGCGTTCACCAAGATGGATTGGTTCACATCTCGCAGTTATCAGACAAGTTTATATCATCTCCGTTTGAAGTAGTTAAGGTTGGTGATAAGGTAAGTGTAAGAGTTATCGGCGTAGACCTTACCAAAAATAAGATTTCACTATCTATGAAGAGTGAAGACGGTGCTCAAAGAGTAAAAAAAAGCGGTAAGAAAGAACAAAAGAAGGACGAGCCTTTGAATGATTCGCTAAAAAACCTTTTGGCTAAATTTGCTCAAAAATAAGCTAATACTGAAAAAAATAGAAGGAACAATAATGATAGGTGTAGAAAAAAATAAGGTAAAGGTCTTACCTTATGATGATATTTGGAAAATTGAATACAAAAGAGAAGAATTAGTCCTTAAACAGTATCTTAAAGGCTTCAAGATTCGTATTGAGCATATCGGTAGCACATCAATAATTGGATTATCCGCTAAGCCGATCATCGATATAGCCGTTGGCGTTGTTCGTCAAGATGAATTGCCTGTAATAGCTAATAAACTAGCGAAAAAAGGGTATGATATATTAGATACACTTGAGAGTAATGGAGAAATATTAGCTCGAAAGGGCGAAGCTGATTGTTATACCCATTATATTCACTTGACACTTGTCGATAGTAAGTATTGGAATGAATTTATGTATTTTAAGAGATATCTTTTGGATCATCCCGATACATTGGAGGAATATAGGAAACTAAAGGAAACGCTTTACGAAAGGTATTCCACCGAAAAAAGTAAGTATACCTTAGAAAAAAGAAGTTTTATAAATAAAGTTTTAAAAAAGGCATACAAATTATATAATGTACAAAGCTAAAATAAAAAAGTCCGTTAGTTGCTTGACGGACTTTTTTATTGGGTGATAGGTTCGGACATATTTTTATATATAGGTTTTTTGATTATTTTAGCCTTAACTAAGCATTCATATAAAACCGTAGTCAAGAACCAATTTATTGCAGCAACAGCAATTTGAAATGGCAGTCTAAGTTCGAGATAAAGCCAAAATGTTGCCAATGTTTTTTCACCTTTTGAGTAAGTAAGCCATAGACTGACAGTATTTAGTCCGCATGTGCAAATTATAAGACATAGTATATATGAAATAGAGATTTTCAGTTCAGGCTTCATTTTAAATAATAAGAAAATAACTCCAGGAATCAGTCCGTAAAGACCTGATGCTATGCCTATCATTGGCATATATGGTCCTTGCGGTGCTATAAGCGCACCTAATAGATCACCTAAAAAACCAACGGCAAAACCACTTATTGGACCTAACATTATACCCGCAATAAAGCAAGGTATGCCAATAAACGATAAAGTGAAGTATTTATTGATAAAGAAAGAACCCACATTACATAATGTAGCTATAGCGGTCAATAACGCCAAATACGCTATTCGTATGGTACTTTTTACAGCAATTCCCTTTTTAGTTTTGGAATTAGTACCGTATAAGGTTTCAAAATTGCATTTTATAATGTTTTTGAATCCTATTTTTTCTTTTGTCAATTGGTTATCTATCACATAAGAATTATATCATATTATCTTATTCTATTTCAACTTCTTTTTCTTAGTTTATGTTTAGCGATTTTATTTTTTATAGAACCAATCATATCCTTTGCATATAATCTATATGACGGAACAATCAGCAAGGTTAGTAAGTATAGTATCGAAATGCAAACGCCTAATATAATTAACGAAAAGTAGTCGGGAAGAACTGAAAGAATATTCTTTGTGTATTTAATCACGGTTGCAATGATCAATGCAAAGATAGATACAAATATAAGTGGCTTGTAGTAAGCTAATTCGCTGATCTTTAACTTACATAGAGCGATACTGTTAAGAAGAAAAACAACAAGATAGAGGATTGTTTGTCCTACAGCTAATGATAATATTCCTATATACTGGGGTAGAATATATAGGCAAGCTATTAATAATATAATGCCTATTGTATTGTTAATAAAGCATGTGCGTTCTTTACCTACTGAGTTTAGTGAGGTTGTAGTGAGCTGTACTAATGAAATAAGTAAAACCATTCCCGAAGCAAAAGAAAGGAATATACCTGCTCGTGCATCATTAAAGAGAAAAGCACATAATTCTTCACCTAAGGAGTAATAGACAATAAAGAATAGGCCAGAAATGGCATATGATATACTCATTCCCTTATCGAGCTTATGAGAAATAGATTTTAAATTATTTGATGCATTCAATTCCGCTATTTCGGGAAGTAGTACGGTAGATAGTGCAGATGTAATTGCTAATGGGGCAAAAAGAAGCGGATATGCCATTCCTGTAGCACGCCCAAATTCTTCAGTCGCAAATTCGATGGTTAGTCCTGAGTGGACCAGTCTATTAGGAAGCATTATCGCTGTAAATGTAGTGGCAAGCGATGCAAATAACCTCATAAAGGTGATAGGTGTACTACTTTTGATCAATTCTTTTGTTTTATATGGCTTATCAAGCTTATTACCTTTTGAAAAGTAGATAATTACAATTAATATAAAGCATAAAATATCGGCAGTAGTGAATGTAATTGCCAAAATTTCCGATTTATTTACAGAGAGAATGATACCCGATACTAATAATAATACTATGATTACATTAAGTATTTCTTCCACCAGCTCGGTAATAGAATAAATCAAATAGCTCTTTCGACCCATAAAATAAGATCTAATAACATTATATATGCATGTCGAAAATGTTGCAGGAAGAACGATAAGACAAAGTTTTTCAGCACGGTCATCGGCTAATAATGATAATAGAGGGTGTCTAAATATAACGAATAAAGTAATTACAATTGTATTAACAATCAATGAAACGATAAGACCACTTGAAATGATACCATAAGCCTTTTTGGATCTATCTCCAAGGTTGTTTGTTTCTGCAATTTGTCTTGATACAGTCAACGGAATCCCTGAACTTGATATCATTGTCAATAATCCAAAAACTGCGGTAGCCATAGAGAATAGTCCTATCAGTTCAGCACCGAATTCCCTTGATAAATAGATTTTAAAAAGGAAAGATATTGATCTCGTTGCAACCGAAAAAATCATTACTAATATTGCTTTGCTCTTTATATCGTTTCTCATAATCTCTTGTAATAGATATGCATTGAAAGACATATTTATACTATATGATTATCAAACTTAAATACGGAGAAAAAATTGAATATATAGCAAAGATTAGTGGTATGACTGTGGAAGAAATAGGGCGTTTAAATGGATATATACCTATTAGTGGTCAGTATTTCTATATAAATA
>CAZUET010000112.1:0-5596 GCA_964619685.1 uncultured Christensenellaceae bacterium | reverse complement strand
CGGTAAAAAAATAGAAGGTAGAGATGCAGAATTTATTATAAAGACACATTGTGAATGCGTAAGACCGTGGCCCGATGAGGCACTTAGCGAATGCGGATCATTTGGAAGAATGGACTATCGTGCCCCTACCGTCATTATTAATCGTATAGATGGTGCAAGAATGAGTCATTTTAGTTATGTTTCTCATCGCATAATTGATGGTGCAATTAAAATAGACGGAATGCCTTGTATAAGAAATGCCGATCAGACCTTGACGATTACGGTTAGGGATGATTTTTCATCCACTGAAATAGACTTGAATTATTCTGTTTATGACGATAGTGCAGCATTAGTTAGAAATATGGTAATAAGAAATGCAGGCGATGAGGCTATCAATCTTACTAAGGCATTCTCGTTCTGTGTAGATTTACCCGATATGGGTAATTATTCCGCACTGCGTCTTGTAGGTAAATGGGCTAAGGAGCGTACACCTCGCATCACGCCTATTTCTAACGGAACCCTTCGTATTGAAACGACAAAAGGCTATTCTTCTCACGATATGAATCCGTTTTTAGGTATCCTTATTAATGATTGTACGGAGACTCACGGCGTTTGTTACGGCTTCAATTTGATTTACAGCGGTTCTCATGCATTTACCGCCGAAGTTAATATGAATAACCGTCTGCGTATTCAGGGCGGTATCAATGATACTGCATTCGGATGGCGTATAGAGAGTGGAGATAAATTTGTAACACCTCAGGTTGCATGTGTATATTCCGAAAACGGCTTGGGCGATATGTCAAGAAGCTATCATGATTTTTACCGCAAGAGCATAGTTAATCCTAAATATGCCTATAACCAACGTCCCATAGTTATCAATAACTGGGAGGGCACTTATTTTGATTTTGACAATGAAAAGCTTTTTGCTATCATCGATGCGGCTAAGGGTACGGGTATAGACACATTTGTACTTGATGACGGCTGGTTCGGTAATAGATGCGATGATCGCAGAGGCTTAGGTGATTGGTTTGTCAATGAAGAAAAGCTTAAGGGTGGATTGAAGGCGGTGATTGAACGCTGTAAACAAAACGGACTGAAATTCGGACTTTGGTTTGAGCCCGAAATGATTAGCGAGGATAGTGATCTATATCGTGCGCATCCGGATTGGGCAATCAAGAAGGATGGCGTGCAACCGTGTTACGGAAGAAATCAACTCATTCTTGACTTTACAAAGCCCGATGTGGTAAACTATATATATGGTTTAATTTCTAAGATCTTATCCGAAAACGACATATCTTATGTTAAGTGGGATAAGAATAGAGAAATGTCCGAGTTCTTTACCACATCCCTTCCTGCGGATAGACAAGGTGAATTTGTTCACCGTTATACCTTGGGCTTCTATGATCTTGCCGAAAGACTTACATCAGCCTTTCCCCGCGTATTCTTTGAGGGTTGTGCAGGCGGTGGCGGTCGTTTTGACGGCGGTGCGCTATACTACTTCCCACAAATTTGGACGAGTGACGATACCGACGGCTTAGAGCGTACCAAAATACAATGGGGTACATCGATTTGTTATCCTGTGTCAGCCATGAGTTGCCATGTTTCGGCTTGTCCTAATCATCAGACTCAAAGAATTACACCGTTTGCTACTCGTGGAGCTATTGCTTCATTGGGTGCTACCGGGTATGAGCTTGACCTTGCTAAGCTGAGTGATGACGAAAAGTGTCAGGTCAAGGAGCAGGTAGCTAATTATAAGAAGATAGACGATTTAGTTTTGACGGGCGACCTATACCGTATATCAGATCCGTTCGTCACTAATTACTTTGCCGAAATGCTCGTAGCTAAGGATAAATCCAAAGCATATGTCGTAGGCGAAAGATTTAGAGGCGATCCCTGTGATAGCGATAGAATAATTAAGCTCCAAGGACTTGACGAGGA
Organism: uncultured Christensenellaceae bacterium; assembly: GCA_964619685.1. Lineage (GTDB taxonomy): Bacteria > Bacillota > Clostridia > Christensenellales > CAG-1252 > RUG14300. The sequence continues at coordinate 3,679 of CAZUET010000112.1, read as the reverse complement.
TAAGCTATATCATATAGAGGAATTAGATATTACAGCCAGCGGTCGTGCCTTGATGAATGTCGGACTACTTTATCCTCGCCTTGCTGACTGTGGCAGTTGGACATGGATATTAGTGGAAGTAAAATAAAATGAAGTAAATCCGTAGTAAAGATTGCGGAAAATATAAAAATATAAGAGGTTAACTATGATTGAGAGAATAATGCCTGCATATCCGCTTTTTGTTAAAGATCCCAATTATTCCATTTGGAGTATGGACGAATCGCTTAACAGCGGTAAAATCGCTAATTGGTATGGCGAATTAAAAAAGATTTTTGGATTTATCCGTGTGAACGGTGAAGCGTATTGCTTCTTAGGAGATAGCGAATTTTTCCGTTCAGCCGGTGTTAAGCCTGCTAAGCAGGTTTCACTAAATGTAACTGCGTATACCACCGATTATGAATTTGAAGCAGGGGAAGCCAAACTGAAACTTAGTTTTGTTTCACCCCTACCCCTTGATGATCTATCGTTGTTATCTATGCCGGTTTGCTATGTCAACTACCGTGTAAGCGGAGTTGAGAGCGCAGAGGTTTCATTCTTCGTTAATCGTAATATCGCATACAACGATGTTCCTGCTAATACAAATAAGCATGTCAAGGGCGGTGTTATTAAATTTAGAGGTATCGAAACAGCAGTTGTCGGCTTGAGTAGACAAATGATACTGTCGGTTTCAGCAGATGAGATTGGTGCCGATTGGGGATATTGGTACTTATCCGGTGAGTCATCATATTTTACCGATGAGAAGGCAATAAGTGCATATCTTGCTTCAGGTAATAGAATATTCGAATGTAATTCCGAGGATGCATATATGGGCTGTGTAGCTAATGCAAAAAGCGGTATAGTTATGTTAGGATATGATGATAGGATTTCTATTGATTATTTCGGTGATTACCGTAAGGGTTACTATCTCGAAAATAACTCTATATTAGATGCACTTGCATATGTTAAGGCTAATTCTCGTTTTATTGATAAGAATCTTGCCGATTACGATAAGCAACTTAAGGAATCTGTCAAGTATTTAGGCAGAAAGGGTGCTAAATCCTACTACGATATACTTGTAGCATCATTAAGACAAAGTATAGGTGCTCATAAGCTTATCACCGATACCGAGGGTAATATCTTGTTCTTATCTAAGGAATGCCAATCTAACGGCTGTATCGGTACGGTGGATGTTAGCTATCCGTCTACGCCTCTCTATCTATTAGAGAATACCGAGCTTGTCAAAGGTATGATGAGACCTATATTTAAATTTGCCAATATGTCTGTATGGCCCTTTGATTTTGCTCCCCACGATGTAGGAACATATCCGCTTTGCTTGGGACAGGTCTATGGTTTAAAAAATAAGAGCGATAACTTTGACCTATCCTTTGATTCCAATAAGACATCATTGAGAACTAATATGCCTAATTACTTCATGTCGGGTAATCTCGATATGTACGACTTTAACTGTCAAATGCCAGTTGAGGAAAGTGCGAATATTTTGATAATGATGTATGCTTGCTATCTAAAAGACCGTGACATTTCAATGTTTAAGGCAGAAAAGACCTTGCTTGATAAATGGGTGAACTATTTGACCGAATACGGCTTATATCCCGAAAATCAGCTTTGTACCGACGACTTTGCAGGTCATCTCAAAAATAATATCAATCTTGCTATTAAGGCAACCTGCGGTATTGCTTGTTATTCTCGTCTTTGTGATGTTATCGGCGAAAAGAGAGCAGGTAAGAAGTATATGACGATAGCTAAGGACTTTGCTAATAAGATAATCGAATTCGGTGCTAAATATGACCATATTCCTCTTACATGGGATTCGGATGACTCGACATTCTCATTGAAATATAATATGGCTATGGATAAGATTCTTGGCTTGGGATTATTCCCCCAAGAGATTCTCGAAAGGGAGGTCGATCATTATATTTCTAAGGCAAACGAATACGGAGTACCCCTTGATAACCGTGCTGAATATACAAAGAGCGATTGGCTCATGTGGTCTGCAGCTTTGAGTGACGATATTGAAAAGCAAAAAACATTGGTTGCAATACTCGATGTATTCCTCAAAAAATCGGTGAACCGTGTGCCTTTTGGTGATTGGTATGAAACAGTTAGCGGTAAGACAGTATTCTTCAAAAACCGTACCGTTCAAGGTGGATGCTTTATTTTATTGATGAATAAAAAAGAGCAATAATAGTATTAATATTTGAAACTCACGAACGCATAAGCTACTCAAAATGTTCCTTATGCGTTCATATTATTTAAGGAGCGTTTATAAAAAATGCTGACATATTCTTATGTTTCTAATGGAAAGCTTGACTTTGTTGAAAAGGATAAGCCGATTATATGCGAACCGAGAGATGCAATAGTCAAGGTAACGCTTGCAAGTATTTGCTCGAGCGATCTTCATATCAAGCACGGAAGTGTACCCCGTGCCGTTGAGGGTATCACACTTGGACACGAAATGGTGGGTGTAGTAGAGGAGATAGGACAAGATGTTACTAATGTTAAGGTAGGAGACAGAGTTACCGTCAATGTGGAAACATTTTGCGGTGATTGTTTTTTCTGTAAAAACGGTTTTGTCAATAACTGTACTGATGGTAACGGCGGTTGGGCATTAGGATGTCGAATAGACGGCGGTCAAGCCGAATATGTGCGTGTTCCTTTTGCTGATTGTGGACTTAATAAAATTCCCGACACTGTCAGTGATAGACAGGCACTTTTTGTTGGAGATGTGCTTTCTACCGGTTACTGGGCAAGTAAAATATCGGATATCGGTAAGGATGATACTGTGCTTATAATCGGTGCCGGTCCTACCGGTATTTGTACACTGTTGTGCGTTATGCAACGTCATCCAAAACAAATAATCGTATGCGAAAGGGATGAAAAACGAATTGCATTTATTAACGAGCATTACCCCGATGTTTTGACCACCTTGCCGAACGACTGCGAAGATTTTGTAAAAATGCATAGTGACCACGGCGGTGCGGATAGAGTCGTAGAGGTTGCAGGAAGTGATTCCACATTTGAGCTTGCTTGGCGTTCTGCTCGTCCTAACGCTATCGTTACTATAGTTGCACTGTATGATAGACCTCAAGTGTTGCCATTACCCGATATGTACGGTAAGAATCTTACCTTTAAAATCGGCGGAGTTGACGGGTGCGATATACCGTCCATTCTTGACCTTATAGAAAAAGGCGAGATTGACACCGAACCCCTTATTACCCATACCGTTCCCCTAAATCATATTGACAAGGGCTACGAGATCTTTGAAAAGCGCCTCGACGGAGTTATTAAGGTAGCCGTTGAGTGTTAACCGATTATCGTTCGCAAGATACCATTTCCCCGACTTGTCATTATAAGCGTACATTCTTGTCTGCCGTCATATTAACTTCTGTCCTGTCATACTGAGCGAAGTCGAAATTTGAGCGTAGAGAAAATCAAATTGTTTAACAATTTATTATCTTGCGGACGAAGGATTATACAAATGAAAAAATGACGAGAATGCACCGTTTTGCAGTATCTTAGACGGAAATTAATAGTTATACTATCTTGCGGATGCTATTTATATAAAAACAATGCATTAGCACAAGATATTCGCATAGCTGTTATTTATCGTAGAACAACTTAATTTTTTTTTATTAATATTGAT
>CAZUET010000111.1:0-5784 GCA_964619685.1 uncultured Christensenellaceae bacterium | reverse complement strand
TAATAAATGCTTATTAAAGTGTAAGTATTTATGTTTTAAGGAGTTTTATATGAAGGTTAGTTCACTGTTAGGTGAAAGATTGAAGGCAGTATCCGACGATATCGCAATTGAAAGTCAGCTATTGATGCTGAAGGGCGGATACATCAAAAATGTAGGTAACGGCATATTTACTTTATTACCCCCTGCACAAAGAATATCCAAGAAAATTCAGAATATTATTCGTGAAGAGATGGATGCCGTAGACGGTCAAGAGGTCTTATTCCCTGTTGTTATGCCTGCAAGCATTTGGCAAGAATCGGGAAGATATTATTCGATAGGTAGCGAAATGGTTAGATTTAAGGATCGCTCGGATTCTGATATGGTTTTGGGTATGACTCACGAGGAAGCGTCAGTGCATCTTGTTAGAAATGTAGCAAAGTCATATACCCAATATCCGTTTATGATATATCAGATTCAAACGAAATTCAGAGATGAAGCAAGACCTCGTGGCGGATTGATTAGAGTTAGAGAGTTTACCATGAAGGATGCTTATTCGTTCCATACCAGTAACGAAGATCTGCAGGTATATTATGAGCGTTGTCATAAGGCATATGAGAATATTTTTAAGCGTGCCGGTGCCAAGAATTTTATATCCGTTAAATCCGATTCGGGTATGATGGGCGGTAATGTATCGCATGAATTTATGCTTTTGACCCCCGTTGGTGAGGATACATTAGCTATATGCTCTGATTTAGAATGCGGATATACCGCTAATATGGAGTGCGCAGAGAGTGTTATCGTCAATGAATCGTGCGAGAGCCGTAATTTAGAAAAGGTATCTACTCCCCACCAAAAGACCATTGAGGATATTTGCCGTTTCTTAAAGGTGGATGCAAAATCTCTTTGTAAAGCTGTTGTATATCAAAAAACAGAGGATGATTCCTATGTTATCGTATTCATTAGAGGCGATCTCGAAGTAAATGAAACAAAGCTTCGTAATGCCGTCAAGGGCGAAATATATAAAGCAAAGGAAATCACCGATTCTGATATAGTTGCGGGATTTATCGGACCTGTTGCACTTAATAGTAAGGCTACCATTATATACGATAGCTCTATAAAAGGTGGCGTAAATATGGTATGCGGTGCAAATGAAGCCGATTACCACTATGTTGGACTCGATATATCCAGAGATCTCGGTAATATTGAATTTATAGATGTTGCCAAGATAATCGACGGAGGTATTTGTCCTAAATGCGGAAAGCACACAATTAAGCTCAGTAACGGTATCGAGATAGGTAATATCTTCCAGTTGGGTACTAAGTATTCAAAGAGTATGAATCTTACCTATATTGACGAGAACAATACACCTCAATATCCTATTATGGGCTGTTACGGAATAGGTGTAGGCAGACTTATGGCATCCATTTGTGAAGAGAGCCATGATAAGTACGGTCCCATTTGGCCTATTACGATAGCACCTTGGGAGATCGAAATTTGTAATTTGCGTGCCGATGACGAGAATGTCAGCAAGGTTGCTAATGATTTATATGCAGAGTTATCCAAGCATGCCGATGTATTATTGGATGATAGAGATATTCGTCCAGGCTCAATGTTTGCCGATGCAGACTTATTCGGTTCACCTGTAAGAGTTGTAGTCAGCCCCAAGAATTTGGCTGAGAATGTGGTTGAAGTATCTACAAGAGATAAGAGTATCAAGACAACTATGCCCGTTGACGGTGCCGTACAGGGTATTCTTAATTTAGTAGAAGAGCTTAAAAAGCCTTATAGAGTATGATTTTAGTCAGATACGCCGATAATAGCGACATACAGACTATCAGTGAAATGTTGAAGGAGTTATGCGACTATCATGTTGCATTACTCCCCGACATTTTCTCTTTAGATACGGATATGTTCGGCGTGTCGTATGTAGAAAAACTGCTTTTGGACATCAATAGAGCGGTTCTTATAGCCGAGATTGACGGTGTACGAGCAGGATTTGCCGTGTTTAATGTAGAGAATAGACCAAAGACATTAAATGCATTGCCGTCTAAGGCGATAAAGATTACCGATATATTTGTATCGGAAAAATATAGAAAGATGGGAGTAGGTCGAGCGTTGATAGACCATATTGAGAAATCAGCGGACTTGTTAGAGGTCGATAGCGTTAAGTTAAATTGTTGGTATGCTAATCAAGGTGCATACGATTTTTATAGATCATTAGGATATGATGTTGAATCTGTTATCTTAACGAAAGCAATTAAGAATAAATAAGGGTAAAATATGAAAGATTTTTCCAAAACTATTGAACAGGTCTTGATAGATCATCAGGCGAGTAGAGAGGGCTTGACTTCAGCTGAAGCCGATATCCGACTAAAGCAGAACGGAAAGAATGAGCTTGATGCAGGTAAAAAGAAAACACTTTTAGGTAGATTTTTTAGTCAGTTTAAGGATGTAATGATAATAGTGCTTATTGTTGCAGCTGTTATTTCTACGGTATTAGCAATAGTAAGCGGTAATAAAACGGGAGATTATACCGATTTGATAGATTCCGGTATAATATTCTTTATCGTAATATTAAATGCGGTTATAGGTACAGTCCAAGAGGTCAAGGCGGATAATTCTCTTGAAGCGCTTAGAAATATGAATAAGCCGTTAAGTAAGGTGTACCGTGACGGCGAACTTGTCAAGATTCCGAGCGAGTTATTGGTGGACGGTGATATCGTTGTGTTAGAAGCCGGCGATTATGTTCCTGCCGATTTACGACTTATTGAGACCGCATCATTAAAAATAGAAGAATCAGCACTTACGGGTGAATCTGTGCCTGTTGACAAGGATGCAGATGTTATTGTGGACGAAAAAGCACCTATAGGCGATAGAGTCAATATGGCATATAGTACAGGTACCGTCAGCTATGGTAGAGGTGTAGGCGTAGTTGTCAATGTAGGTATGAATACCGAGGTCGGAAAGATTGCAGGAATGCTTACAGGTGACGAGCAAACGACACCCTTACAAAAGCAACTTGCTAAAACTGCTAAGATAATATCTGTTATCGTATTAGCGGTTGCATTCGTTATTTTTGCGGTATCACTTATTCGTGGTATCATTACCGACGGTGAGCATGTCATGGATGAGATACTGAGTTGCTTTATGACAGCAGTTGCAATAGCGGTTGCAGCTATTCCCGAAGGACTGCCTGCAGTTGTGACCATAGTGTTAGCACTTGGTGTACAGCGTATGAGTAAGAAAAACGCCATTATACGCAATCTACCTGCAGTTGAAACATTAGGAAGCTGTGAGATTATTTGCTCGGATAAAACAGGTACGCTTACATTAAATAGAATGACCGTTAAAAAACTGTACACTATTGGTAATACTGTCAATGCGGAGAGTGCTGAAAAGGGTACAGATACCGATATACTCGTTAAAGCGTTGATGCTATGTAATGATACTCAAAAGACGCCCGATGGATTATTCGGAGATCCTACCGAAACTGCACTTGTGGCATTCGGTGAACAGTACGGCTTAGATTATCACACGGTAACAGACAATAATAAGAGATTCGACGAAATACCGTTTGATAGCGTGCGTAAATTGATGACAACATATAATGCATCATCAGACGGCAAGGTCGCTTATGTCAAAGGTGCTCCCGATATACTGCTTTCGAGATGTACCAAAATATTAGATAACGGTACCGTCCGTAATATCACCAAGGCAGATCTTGATAATATTTCGAGTGTAAATATGTCCTTTGGCGATAATGCATTAAGGGTTTTAGGCTCTGCAATGACTTATGATGTAAGTCGTGATAAGTCATTTATCGAAAACGATTTGATATTCATAGGCTTGGTCGGTATGATAGACCCACCTCGAGCAGAGGTCAAGGATGCTGTTCAAAAGTGCTTTAATGCAGGAATCAGACCTATAATGATCACAGGCGATCATATGGTTACAGCAGCTGCTATTGCTCGTGAGATAGGTATTAAGCGTAAAGGCGATAAGGTCATGAGCGGAGCAATGATAGACTCCATGAGTGATGAAGAGTTCTATGCATGTATAGAAGAGTATTCTGTATTCGCAAGAGTTAGTCCCGAAAATAAGGTTAGAATCGTTCAGGCATACCAATCTAAGGGTAAGGTTGTAGCGATGACAGGTGACGGTGTAAACGATGCACCTGCTATTAAGAATGCCGATATAGGTATAGGAATGGGCATTACAGGAGCCGATGTTTCCAAGGGCGCTGCGGATATGATCTTGGTGGATGATAACTTCGTAACCATAGTAGGTGCAGTAGAAGAAGGTCGTAAGATATATACAAATATATCCAAAGCAGTTCAATTCTTATTCTCTGCAAATATTGCCGAAGTTCTCTGTTTATTTATTTCAACATTGATATTAAGCTCTATTGTCGGACAGAATATTGTATTTTTATCCCCGGTCATGATTTTGTGGATTAATCTGATTACCGACACAATGCCTGCATTAGCGTTAGGCGTAGAAAAGGCTGAAAACGATATAATGGATAATCCACCGAGAAAGCGTGGTAAGAGCTTATTCTCGGGTAAGACAGGTAAGGATATTATTATACAAGGATTTATGCAAACTGTATTGAGTATGCTTTCCTTCTGTATCGGTTATTTTCTATTCGAATCACCCGAGGTCGGCTCGACAATGGTATTCATTACACTTGGATTTATACAGTTATTCCATTCTTATAATTTGCGTAGTGCAAATAGAACGGTACTTCATAAGGACTTGTTATCCAATGGAATGCTCAATTTATCCTTTGTATTGGGTGCTGTACTCCTCTTAGCTGTTGTATTGATACCCGGCTTGAACGCATGGTTTGGAATCGTATCACTTGACTGGAAGCAATGGTTGATTGCAATGGGTAGTGCTATAGCCATAGTACCGTTGGTGGAAATACAAAAGATAATCGAAAACAAAATAATTGCAGGTAAAAAATAATGCGAAAAATACTATTTATTGACATAGATGATACATTGCTTGATTTTAAGCGTGGTGAACGGGTAGCAATTACCGAAACGCTTGACCATTTCGGTTTACCCGTCACCGAAGAAACGCTGAATTATTATCATACCATAAATGATGCATTGTGGAAAGCCTTCGAATGTGGTGAGATAACCAAATCCAAATTGCTTTTAGAACGCTTTGATAGGTTTTTTGATAAACTTGGTGTTGAAGGCTTTAATTCGGATGAATTTAACTCATATTACTTCGGTATACTGAAAGATCAATGCGAGTATATGGATGGAGCAGAAGCATTTCTTGATAGAATAAAGGAATACTATAATATTTACTTGGTTACAAACGGAAGCACCGATGTACAGCAAAATCGACTAAAATTGAGCGGTTTATCAGCAAAAGTGGACGGTGTATTTATATCCGAGCTTCTTGGTGTCAAAAAGCCCGATAAGGAATACTTTGATATAGTTGCCAGGTCTATTGACCACTTTGATAAAAATAACTGTGTAATGGTCGGCGATAGTTTAACATCGGACATACTGGGTGGTATTAACTATGGAATAAAGACAATCTGGTATAATCCAAACCATAGAATAAACTTAAGCGATATAAAACCCGATTTAGATATTGACAGCTTTGAAAATCTATATATCGCACTAATAAGCAATATATAAAAATGTGGCATCGATTAAAGATCCGCATAAAAAAAGGACAAATGGAATACCAATTGTCCTTTTTCTTTATAATAAGAGTTGTTACCTCTTTATTTAATATATATACTATTTAGATATATATTATCTAAAGACTTTTTATTATGTG
>CAZUET010000110.1:0-5841 GCA_964619685.1 uncultured Christensenellaceae bacterium | reverse complement strand
ATGTGTAGGAGTTGTATTTATTATTATATATATCCTATTTATGTATAAGGAGAAAAAGCCTGATGTTGGCGTTGAGCCCGTGAATCTTGTTGAATTAGATGATGAAAGTGTTCAAAAAGCACTTGAAATGCTCGACGATAAAAATGATGATCAAGATAAAATAGAGTAGGTGATCGATTTTGTCCGAAATAGTTGAATTATTATGTGAAAAGGCATACTCTCGTGCCGATATATTTATTGCAGAAAGCTTAGATGTCACCCGTTCATATGTCAAGCAGATAGTTGAAAAAGGTGGTGTATTTGTTAATGATGCTCCCATTAAAAAATGCGGAGTTTCTTTGTTTGTAGGCGACTCTGTAACTGTAGAAATACCCGATCCCGTAATAATATCAGCAAAACCGCAAAATATTCCTATTGATATAGTATATGAAGACGAATATTTAGTGGTAGTTAATAAACCGCAAGGAATGGTTACTCATCCTGCAGTCGGTTCACCCGATGGTACATTAGTCAATGCATTGATGTATCATTGTAATCAGCTCAGCACCATTAACGGTGTTATCCGTCCGGGTATCGTGCATAGGCTTGATAAGGACACATCAGGATTACTCGTTATCGCAAAGACTGATGAAGCACATCATTCGCTCCAAAAGCAGATAGCAGAAAAGACTGCCGTTAGACAATATATTGCATTGGTTGACGATAATATCAAAGAAGATGACGGCGTTATCGAAGCACCTATTGGAAGAAGTCCTAAGGACCGTAAGTTGATGGCTGTTGTAGAGCGTGGTAGGTATGCTAAGACCTTATATAGAGTTTTAGATCGATTTATATTCTTTACTCTTGTAGAATTTACACTTAAAACAGGTCGCACCCATCAAATTAGAGTACATTGTAAGTATATCAAGCATCCTATAGTGGGTGATTTTTCTTATGGCGGATCCAATTCTTTTAATGTGAACGGACAGCTTCTTCATGCATATAAGCTTAGTTTCGATCATCCTATAACGGGTGAAAGAATGTCTTTTGAAGCACCGATTCCACCGCACTTCCAAAGAGTGTTAGATATTTGCTACAATAAACACAACTAAATAGGTTATAAAATTAAGATTTCATTAAGATTTTTTCAATTATCAAGGATTTTTTTATTCTTTTTCTATAATTTTAATTGCGTGTCTTTTTTGACGAGCTGATTAATATTAGTCAGATCAGCACCTTACGAGAAAGATTTATATTTGATCTTTTTATACTAAAGGGGCTTGCCCTAAAAATACTAAAGGAGGTATCCACCATGGAAAGTCTAACTATTGAAGAAAAAGTTAAGCTCTCAAATACTTTAATAGAGAAGTATCGTTCAACCAATGCTATTAAATATAAAAGCCAGGCTTGGGATGTTATTCGCATTGATGTTGCGAAACTCGTTAATGCAAATTTTAAAGGATACCCTACCACAGTAAAAGAAGATATTCTACAAGCTATGTCTTTGCAAATCTCGAATTTGATGAATTCGAACAGTCGTTTTGATCCGTCAAGGGGTGTCTATATTCTTACTTATGCAAGAAAAGCGTTGATAGAAGAGGGGCGTAAGTGTATCGATTCTACTAAAACGTCTATGGCGTATAATCGTAAAGCATTTATAGAGTTAAAAAAGGCTATCGATGTTAAAAGAAGAGATAATCCCGATTTTACAGATGATGAGCTTCTTGAAGCTCTAATTAAAGAAAAGATGCCCAATGTAAAGCCTAACGAAATTGATCAAAAAATGTATCAGTTAAGAAATCTTTTACTTGTACATCAAGGCTCTGTCAGTTTAGATATGCCTATTGATGAAGACGGTACAACAATGTCTGAATTGGTTGCCGATGATAATAATTTTGTCAATGATGTTCACGGTGACGATTTTATTAAGTCAATTATAAGGATTGTTAATGAGATGCATGAGAAAAAGAAACTAAGTCAATTGGAGTATCAGGCAGTCTCGTGTATGATTTCGGGTAAATTTAAAACAAGCTCGGATGCGGCAAGATTTTTGGGTAAAAGTCGACAAAATTTCATTAGAGCCTTTCAAAAAGGAAGGTCTAAGATACCCGAATACATAAAGAATAAATATCCCGATCTTTGGGAATATATACTCGACTATTTTAGGTAAAAAAGGATTTTTTTTAAAAAAATCCAATAAATATTTTGTATGACAGAAAAAAAAGAGCTTAATTTAAATTGGATAGACGATTTGAAATCACGAGCAGATATTTGCTCCGTGGTAGGCTCTTATGTATCTCTTGAGAAAAAAGGTCAAAAATATTGGGCTTGCTGTCCTTTTCATGCCGAGAGGACGCCGTCTTTTGCGGTGGACGAGATTAGGGGCAGTTGGTATTGCTTTGGTGCTTGTCACGAGGGCGGTGATGTCATTAGCTTCGAGATGAAGATAAATAATATTGACTTTCAAGAGGCAGTCAAGCGACTTGCCGGTAAGGTTGGTATGAAGCTTCCGGAGAGTTTTGCTTTTGAAAAGCATGATAAAGCAAGTGATAGAGATTATAATATAATGGTAGAAACGGCTAAGTTTTACCGTGATAATCTTCAAAAAAATCCAAATGTAATGGAGTATCTGCATTCCCGTAATTTGAGTGATAAAACTATTTCACAGTTTGGATTAGGTTATAGTCCCGATTATAATGGTCTCGTCAATCACTTGGTAAAAAAGGGTTATTCTCGTAAGGAGCTATTGGATCTTGGCTTATTAGCTGAGCGAGACGGTAGATTTTATGATTTTCTTGCCGAAAGAATGGTCGTGCCTATATTCGATCCGTATGGTAAAGTAATTGCATTTGGAGGAAGAATACTTAAAAAACCACCCGAGGGAAAAGCAGTTGCTAAATACAAAAACACTCGTGAAACTAAGCTTTTTATAAAAAACAAGGTCTTATATGGACTTAATTTTGTTAGAAAAGCAAGGATAGGTAATCCGTTTAACGATATTATCATCGTTGAGGGTTACATGGATGTAATAGGACTTCATCAAGCCGGTATTCGAAATGTGGTTGCAAGTATGGGTACATCACTTACCGATAACCAAGCTAAGCTTTTGAAAAATATGGTCGATACCGTATACATATGCTATGACGGTGACTATGCAGGTCAAACAAGTACATTGCGTGGACTTAAGGTGCTAAAAGCTCACGATCTTAATGTTAAAATAATGACTATGCCTGATGGCTTAGATCCCGACGAATTGGTTGTAAACGGTCCTGAGCCATTTGTTGAGCTTAAGGATAAGGCAATGGACCTATATGATTATTTGTTATTTAGGGCTGAGGACGGGTTAGATCTATCCACTCCGCAAGGCAAGATAAATTATGCGAAGAATGCACTTCAAGTCATAAGCGACTTGTCGACAATGGAACGTGAGGTATATTTGGGAGTTATTTCTATGAAAGCCTCAATACCTACCTCAAAACTTAGAACCAATCTTATCGAAATAGTCGGTAATAATACGCCTAATGATAAGCAAGAAGTAATATCTAACGAAAAAACCGATAAAAAGGGTAAAAATGAGGATGATCAGCTTATTAAGTCGGGACGCTTTATTCTAAACGCATTAGTAGTTAAAGAAGAATTGTTGGATGATAGATTAGATATAAATCTATTTAAATCGCCTACGCAAAAGGTCTTTTATAACTACATAGTTGAATGCCTTTCACAAGGAAGACGTCCGATTGCGTCCACTGTCTACAATATTGAGGGTGTCGATAGTGCTGAAATATCTAAAATATTGAGTGTCAATGTTGATATTTCCGATTATAAAGCCTATTATAATGATTGTATTAGGAATTTATTGCTTAATTACTACACTGAGCGTGTAAATGAACTTAAGGAACTATCAAATGGTCCATATGATGATAAAACGAAAGAAAAATATAGAAGCGAATTACGAAGCGTTTTATCTAAACAAAATGAATTAAAGAAAAGGTAATGGAGGAACACATGACCGAACAAGAAAAACAAGCTTTGATAAATGAGCAATTTGAAAAGATTTTAAATGTTGCTATGCAAAAGGGTGGCGTGCATGAAGACGAAGTCGTAGCTAAATTATCGACATTAGAATTAAATGCACAGGATGCCGAAGTAATATTCCAGAGATTGGATGAGCATGGTGTAAAAGTAATCAAAACTCCTGTCGAGAAGAAAAACTCGATGGATAAGATTATGAGTGATATAAGCGTTGACGATGCAGTTAAGCTCTATTTGAGAGATATTGGTAATTACTCACTTTTATCTATAGAAGAAGAGCGTGAAATTGCTAAGACGATGACTGAAACTAACGATCCTAAGGAAAGAGAGAGAGCCAAAAAGAAGCTTAGCGAAGCTAACTTGCGTTTGGTCGTTTCTATTGCTAAGAAATATGTTGGTAGAGGTATGTCATTCCTTGATCTTATTCAAGAGGGTAACCAAGGCTTATTAAAGGCTGTTGAAAAATTCGATTATACCAAGGGTTTTAAGTTTTCAACATACGCAACCTGGTGGATTCGTCAAGCTATTACTCGTGCTATAGCAGATCAAGCTCGTACCATTAGACTTCCCGTCCATATGGTTGAAACAATTAATAAAACTGCTAAAACTACAAGAATTTTGACACAGCAATTAGGTAGAGATCCTACTATTGAAGAGATTGCCAACGAGCTTGGAATCAGCGTTGAAAAACTTATGGAGATACAAAGAACAGCTCAAGATCCCGTATCACTTGAAACACCTATCGGTGAAGAGGAGGATAGTCATCTTGGCGATTTTATCGAGGATTCCACATATCCACAGCCTGCCGAAAAGGTTGAGCAAACCATGATAAGGGAGCAATTATTCCAAGTATTGTCTACACTTACCCCAAGAGAGGAGAAGGTTATTCGTATGCGCTACGGCTTAGACGATAATAAGACAAGAACATTGGAAGAGGTAGGACAAGAGTTTGGCGTTACAAGAGAACGTATTCGTCAAATTGAAGCTAAGGCTTTAAGAAAGCTAAGACACCCCAAGCGTAGAGAAAAACTGAAGGGCTTTGTAGATAAGTTCTAATTAGAATTATGTTAGTAAAAGAAATATATGCATTATTAAATAGCTATGCTCCATATGAAACACAGGAGCATTACGATAATAGTGGCTTGAATGTAGGTAACCCCGACGCCGAGGTAACCAAAATCTTATTGGCGGTAGATGTTTCGCTTGAATCAATAGAAGAAGCCAAGAAAAACGGTTGTAATGTGATTCTTTCTCATCATCCTATCATCTTTTCGCCAATGAAGAGTATTCTTGAATCTAATTATGTAGGTAAGGTCGTTATCGAGGCGATTAAAGCATCTATTGCGTTATTGAGTTGCCATACAAATATGGATCTTGCAGACGGCGGTATCAATGATTCGTTAGCCAACTATTTAGGTGGTAAAAATATTCGTAAAATGGATATTGACGCTTTCCCGAGAGTGTTCGATGTGCAAGAAACAGCATTGTCGGACTATGCAAAATTTGTTTCCGATAGACTTAATGATGATCGTGTTTCAACTATCGGTTCGGGCATGGTTCGTACTGTAGCTGTCGTTGGCGGTGCCGGTGGAGACTATGGCTTGATAGATTATTGCATAAATAATGATATAGTATTGATAACATCCGAAATCAAGCATCATTCTGCAAGAATGATAGAGGATAGAGGCGGTAAACTGATTACTGTTGGTCATTTTACCAGTGAAAAAGTATTTATAAATATTGTAAAGAATATTTTAAAAGATAAGGTAGAAATTCTGGAATCAAGTCAAACGACGCCTTTTAATTCCGGAAAATAAAGGAGATTAACAT
>CAZUET010000109.1:0-5879 GCA_964619685.1 uncultured Christensenellaceae bacterium | reverse complement strand
CTATACCTCACAGGATACCTAATTTCATATATCCGTTTAAGTTATCTGTCGCAAAGCCAACTATTGTCGGCCATAATGAGCATCCCCATCGACACCTAATGCGGGCAATGAAACATAGCATTACCGCCATTTTGCTGGATGCCGAACTTTACGATCTATTCTGCCGATTTTGAGCTACTGCCCCAATTCCGCATTACAAGGTATTTATTACCCAAAAAGCTTAATACAAGTGCAGCAACCGCACCAACAGCCATACCTGTTACCGTTACAAGAAAGCCGAGTATACCGCTAAGGTCTGTACCGTTTTTCATTGCAGCATCCTTACAAGCACCTGTAACCACACCGCCTAAATAGGTTTGAAGTATAATAATACCTACGGCGATAACGGCATACATAATGCCCGAAATGACCACATTATTAGTTGCCTTGAAGGTTTTTTTACGGTTAAGAATGAAAGTCATAACTTGACCGACGACCGCACCGCACACGAATCCGATAAATTCGGCAAGTCCCTGTTCTTTGTTGTAGTCTTTAAAAATAAACCAGCTAAACGGTTCCTTATTAAAAGCACCGATAGCGTATTTCAGTATAAACTGCGTTATCGTTTGGCATGCCGCACAGCACATGCTGAATAGGAAAAATAGCACCATTTGTCTAAGATCCTCATGTGACTTGATATACTCTATAAGCCTTTTTATCTTTCCTTGTTTTTTCTCGGGTTGTTCTGGCTGTATATCGATTTCGTTTTCTTGCATAGTTTACTCCTTTCGGTTGATAGGATAATTATAACCTTCAAGAGTGTATCAAGTCAATAGCCAATTAACAAAAACTACACTAACAGCGATCCTTGTCCCGAATCGATTACTCTAAACACATTGATTTCATCGCCGTCATTGGCATCGACATAAATAAAATAATAGTCTTCGTTCGTTTTGCCGGCTATTTCCCAGCATAGCATCTCGCCACCACCGTCGGTAGGAATCAAAGCAAGTCTAACTCTTTCTATTTCAATATCCGTTACCTTTTTCATTGCTTCGTCCTTGCTTATTTTTGGTGTAGCAATGTTGCGTTGCTTATGGTTGAAGATATAATTCAAACTCTCGAAGCCCATGATAGAGCCGTCCTTAGCGGATACTTTGATTTTGATCATATCGGGGTAGATGAGGGTATCTTGCACCTTACAAACGAAATTGACATAATAAATGCTGTTATAGTCGCTACACCACACGGCTTCTGTGTCTGTTATGCCCAAGGCTGTCAAATACTCATTAGCAACCTTTACCGCATTGTCCTCCGAAATATTATTTTCATCCGATTCGCCGTTGCATGTTATTGAAACGAGCCAACCGCCGGCTTTCGCAACGGTAATAAAGTATTCATCTAAATCTTTTTTTGCCGAAAAGATGTATGATGCAACACTATCTGTCGATTCGGTTACATACTCTGTTTTACCGTCAAAGGGTAGATATATATCCGCTTTTTGCTGTGCTTGCTCTTTGCTTAATTTTGCACCAGTCAATGAAGGAGTTTTTTCCTCGAGGGCATCGCTAAATGGACCGTCATAGATAAGAGAAGGGTATTTGATATCCATTTCTATATTTGAAAGAAAGGATGCAAATAGGTCATTTTTGGTGTCGAGTGACGCCAAAAAACGGTAATCGTCTTCTATTTTATCGGACATTTCGGAAAGCGAGCGGTTTAGCGTTAATACCGCATTATATACAGCGGTGAGGTCGGCTTTATCTTTATTGTCAATGGATTTTCCACGAGCAATTTTATAGTTGAGCGATTTAGCATAATCTCCGACTTTATTGATAAAAGCCACCGTTTTTTCTCCGTTCTCGGTCGTATCTGAAATGGTAGAAATACACGCAATAGCCGCCGCTGTGTCCTCGCTCACCTCGGTAAGTAGCTTTTGCTGATAGCTTGGCGAATAGCTGACGAGCAATTTATTAAGCGAATCTCCTACATTTGACATTTGATAAGAAAACTCGTAATAGTTGCGTTTATAGACATTTTCAAGGCTTCCGTTTAGCGAATTTTTTTCGATTTTTTCGTTTTTATGAGTTATTCCAAAAGCGACCGACACGCCTAAAAGACCCATAGTAAGGATAATACAAACTGCGATCAAAGCACTAATTGTTTTTTTATACATATTCCCCCCTCTATACGCAGAAGTTGTGTTCGCCTATTTTCAGTCGAACCTGTCTTGTCCATATCCAAGCGGACGTAGCTGTACTTGGATTGTAGTAATAAAGGCATCCGTTGGTAGGATCCCACCCTGAAAGTGCATCTTTAGCGGCTTTAATTGCCGTTTGATCGGGTGTTAGGTTGATTTGACCGTCCGCAACGCAAGTAAACGCATTCTTTTGGTAGATGACCCCCGACACGGTATTTGGAAAACGGCTATCCTTTACACGATTGAGAATAACTGCAGCAACCGCCACTTGACCTATATATGGTTCGCCACGAGCCTCTCCGTATATTGCTCTTGCCAAAAGGTATGTGTCCGAATTTGAATAACCTGAACCGGACGATGTTAGGGTGATTCCAATAGCTGCCGCCGTCTTTTTACCGACTATTCCGTCTGCTGTAAGCCCGTTACGGCGTTGAAAATACTTTACTGCTTCGACGGTCTGTGAACCGTATATGCCGTCTATAGAGCCTTTATAGTAACCCCAGTTTTTTAGCTTAGTTTGTAATGTTTTGACGGTGCTACCTGTCGAACCCTTTTTAAGAACGACCGCTTCGATGACTGCATTTTGTTCACCGTTTGCAGGTATCGGTACGCCTACGAATAGAACGAGGGCACATGTTATTACGAAAACTATGGTAATTGATGTAATTATTGCTTTTTCCACTATTTATTCTCCGTTAATTTATTAAAAAAATCAGCTATAATGCTACGGTATTCCACGGTATCTCCGTCAGTATCCTCGGATGCAATAAAGCAGAGCGTCGGATAAGCCACGCACCACCAGTTTTGACCTTGACCGCTTCCAAGCTCAAGAATGAGCGATAGATAGTTTCCCTCGGGCAATGTCAACTCGCCGTAGCTTCTTTCGGGGAAATCTTCTCTGCGGATGTTTGCCTTGCATCTGTAATCGAACCCATTTTCACTTAGGACCTTATTTGCACGAAGTTCTAAATTGGGCAATTCTTTTTCAAGTAAAGTGAGCATTTCTTCTCTGGAATGCACTCCGTTTGATTTAATGGATAGATATCCGACTATCTCATCTCTTACGGCGAGCTTGACCGACTGATCGGCGTTGCTATCCGAATCTGCACGGATATGTATGCGTATGTAGTCTTCGGTATCGAATGTACTGCATGCCGTTAAAAGGGCAATAATCAATATGGATAAAAATGAAAATAATAAAATTAATGCTTTTTTGTTCATAATTAACTCCTGCATAAATTATTGACAGTAAAAAAACATCTATACATTCGGAAATAAATATGTTATAATAGTTTTATGAAAAAAATAACGATGAAGGCGTATGCCAAAATTAATTTATGTTTCGATATACTCGGTAGAAATGATGATAACGGTATGCATTATGTCGATACGGTAATGCAAACTATCGATTTATACGATTATGTAGAGCTGAGCGTTAGAAGTGACACCAAGTGTAGGGTAACCGTACAGGATGATGCTGTTCAAGATACCAATGCAATAAGAGCGGCTGAAGCCTTTGTAATGGCGTTTGGAGTTAACGGCGTAAATATTCATATCGTTAAGCGTATTCCTATAGGGGCAGGCTTGGGTGGATCATCTGCGGATGCTGCGGCTGTGCTTAGAGGAATGGCTATATTATATGGAATAGATTTCGGTCTTTTACCACCATTAGCCGAGGCAATAGGAGCGGATGTATGCTTTTTATTGAGCGGAGGTACTGCGAGATGCACGGGATACGGAGAGGTGATAGAGCAGTTAGAGCCATTGCCATATCAATTCACACTGGTCGCAACCCCCGATGTATCTGTAACGGCACGGGAAGCATACCGAGCCTTTGACGAAATTGCTAAGAAGCCATATAATATAAGAATAATGGATCTTGTCGATAATATTCGTAACGGAGTAAGTAACCGCCTATTAAGTACCAATATACTATATAATGTGGTATGCGGTATAGCACCCGAGATTGGTAAGACTGCGGAATATATAAATGCGGATAAGGAGCCAAAGCATACAGCCATGAGCGGATCGGGAAGTTCGTATTATGCGTTGTATACCGATATAGAAAAAGCGTATGCCCATCAAGCAAACGCTCCTCTTGATATAAATGTTGGCGTTTATCAATTTGTTCCGAGATATTGATTACGCCCAAGTTGCAGTAGCCATGTAAGTTATCATAGCGGTAACGGCTACTATAAATAGAATGCTAAACATTCTCATCCATCCGTCTGTTGTGAAAATTGCATAGGTCATAAAAATAAGAGCAAGGATGCCCGAAATTGCCGATGCTATCCATAGGGTGACTTGATTGTTGCCAAATGTACCGATAAAAAACATTATTACGGTAGATACGCTAAGAATTATTCCTATGACGAATGGAATGAAGGATCTACTATTAAATTCGATAAATTTATTGTTATTTTCGCAGTTTCCCATATTCATAGTATTTGAGAAAAGCGTGCGAATATACCAAACAAGGAGAAATAAATGATATTATACTATTCATGTTCAGGAAGCAGTAAGCATATTGCGGAATTAATCGCAACTAAATACAGTGAAGAGATCGTTTGTCTTAATAGCGACATTAAAAACGGTGTCGTCGGAGATTTTTATTCGGATGTACCGTATATAATTGTTAGTCCGATATTCAATATGCGTATTCCGCACGAACTTAGTGACTATCTTGAAAAGAGTACTTTTAAGGGGTCGGATGAAGTGATATATATTGCAGTTTGCTCGTACTCATCAGGCAACGCACGAGGTTATGTAAACAGCCTTTTTAAATCGAAGGGAAAGAGAATATTTTTTAGTGCGGTAACTATGCCATCCACTAATGTATTTTGTCATAGCAAAATGAGCGAAAAAACGAGGCTTAGCGTAATATCAAGAGCCGAAGCCGAAGCGTTAAGAATAGCTCATAATGTATATAGTGCCGAGCCGATAATGCAACAATCGGTATCGTTAGTTGGAGTGATAGGTTCAGCCTTAAATCCAACGATAGTTAAGCATCACACCGATAAGCGGTTAAAGGTAGATTTATCCTGTGACGGATGCGGAGCCTGTTTAGATGCATGTAACCTTAACAATATCGAGTTGATAGATGATAAGGCTGTTTTTAAGCACTCCTCATGTAATCATTGCTCCGCCTGCATGAACACATGTCCAAACAAAGCTATTAAACTCTAAGTATTAGTTATAATCCGCTGTCATACTCAAGAGAAGAAAAACCGAAATCGAACGGTTCAAGCAGTGCAAGGCTGAGCCTTGCAGTATATTGAAAGGCACCGATATTTTTTGCAGATTGCTTATACATCATAAAAATTAGAATTTTTTCTCGTCTGCTGTCATACTGAGCATAGGTTAATAGACCGAAGTCGAACCCGTAGGGCGATACAATAGGTATCGGTATATAGTTCCATATTATTAAAGGCGGATACAATATCATATCGCTATTGTCCGCAAGATACCAAATTGTTTTACAACTTGTTTTTCGCTTTGCTATGCCTATGGTGCACTAAGTATGACGGCGGATAAAAACATATTAGAGAAAAGAATAGTAAGCATTAGCAAATACTTGTTATATCGGTGTTGTTGTGCTATGTCGTAGTAAATGACCTCGTACGCTCATAGACCCAAGCAAATGACGTGAAAAAAATATTTTCTAAAATTTTTTTTATAATTAGTAAAAACTCTTGTATAA
>CAZUET010000108.1:0-5944 GCA_964619685.1 uncultured Christensenellaceae bacterium | reverse complement strand
TTGGTTAGAGCGGTCGGCTCATAACCGATTGGTCCGCGGTTCGAGTCCGTGAAGGTCCACCAAATATATAATGTCATTTACGCGGTCCGGTAGTTCAGTTGGTTAGAACGCCAGCCTGTCACGCTGGAGGTCAGGGGTTCGAGCCCCCTTCGGATCGCCAAATAATGCCTCGGTAGCTCAGTAGGTAGAGCAGTGGACTGAAAATCCGCGTGTCGATGGTTCAAGTCCGTCCCGAGGCACCATCTTTATATATAGGGCAATGTGCTGGTGTGGCTCAATGGCAGAGCAGCTGATTTGTAATCAGCAGGTTGATGGTTCGACTCCATTCACCAGCTCCAAAAAAACAATTTATAATTTGGGAAGGTTCCCGAGCGGCCAAAGGGAGCAGACTGTAAATCTGTTGTCAGTGACTACGATGGTTCGAATCCATCTCTTCCCACCAGAAAAAGGCTTAGAATTTATTTCTAAGTCTTTTTCAATTTTTGTCGGGATAAATCCGCTAAAGCTAAAATAGTATTGGTTTTTATTATTGTCCGCAAGATATCAAACTGTTGCACGTTTCAATTTTCGTTACGCGCAAATTTCGATTTCGCTCAGTATGACGGCAGAAGAATAATACTTAGTCGCATATAAAAATCACTTAGTGAATCACTCTATAATTGCTATGTGATTTTAATTTCTATCCGTATGGTCTCTATCATGACCGATGAGTCTAACGAAAGAATAATTATATATATTGCTCGATTTCTCCAATTATTAAACAAGACCGCTTTAATACCTGAAAATACTTGCTATTAGAGCGTTTTTTTGTTATACTTAAATCATAATAAATTACCCCTAAAAGGAACAAACACATGATTGGTACAGTCAGTAAAAATACTAAAGAAATTTCGTTAGACAGCTTTAAGAAGCTTTCTCTTAATGAGTTGTACTTTGAAGATAAGAATAATTGGTTTATTGAGTTCGATGAGATTGCTTATTCTTTTGAACAACCCAGAGGAAATTCGTATTTTGATAAATTGTATAAAGATATGTCATGTTCTGTGATAAATACCGATAGAATTAAACTTGATTTTACCGATGATGGTGAAGCAAATGTCGGAATTATTAAAAGCTTTCATTCTGTTGCACCAACATATCGCAAAGAGGGCGTCAATTATACACGATTAGTAAAGGCGGAAATGTAATATGAGTAGTGCCGTTATAGATATTAGTAAAGTTTCACTAAATACAGAAAGACTTGTTATCCGTTCATTCAAACCGACTGATGTTAATGATTTTTATGAGTATGCCAAGGTTGACGGTGTAGGACAAATGGCAGGTTGGACTCCACATAAGGATATTGAAGAGTCTAAGAGTATTCTTGAATCATTTGTAAGCGGTAAACACACCTTTGCATTAGTTGATAAGGCCACTGATAAAGTAATCGGATCGTTGGGAATCGAAGGAATAAGAAAGGGCTTTGAAGAGTTTGAACCTATGGTCGGCGTGGAAATAGGCTTTGTATTAGCTAAGGATTATTGGGGACAAGGACTTATGCCCGAAGCGGTAAATAGAGTTATTAGATACCTTTTTGACGATGTCAAGGTCGATTATATTCTCTGTTCTTATTATATAGATAATGATAGATCGAAACGAGTTCAAGAAAAATGTGGATTTAAACCGCTAAAAATTATAGATTCTGTTCATAAGGCATACCATTACGAAACAAAGGTTTGCTATAATATTCAATATAAAAATTAATGGTCCTTCGGGACCTTTTTTTATACCAACCAAAATAAGTCTTTTTTAGACAACAATTCTAATATTTCGATTTCTAACTTGTTTTATAATCGTTCGTATGGGGGTCGAACGATGAAAATGTGGCTTGAAAAACAAGGAAATAAGGTCAAAGTATTCTTTCGTGGAGATGTCGACGAACATACCGCAGGTGAATTAAGATCATATCTTGACAGTATTATCGACAGTGAAATAATTTCATTACAGCTGTCATTAAAGTATGTTGATTTTATGGATTCTACCGGAATCGGTATGCTTTTAGGCCGATATAAGAAAACATCTAAGAAGGGAATATCATTTACTGTAAGTGATGTAAATGCTCAAATCGATAAAATATTCAGAATTTCGGGAATCTACTCTGTAATTCCCTTGGTGAGGTAATTATGAAATTGAACAATTATTATAGAATGACGATTCTATCAGATACAAAAAACGAAGCGTTCGTGCGTAGCACGATTGGTGCTTTTTGTAGCGAATTAAACCCAACAGTAGAGCAAATAAACGATATAAAGACCGCTGTTAGTGAAGCATTTACAAACTGTATAGTACATGCATATAATAATGAGCCTAATGAGGTTACGATTGAAGCATCGCTCTATGAAAACAAATACGAAATAAAAATATCCGATTCAGGGTGCGGATTTACCGATGTGGAAAGGGCGATGGAGCCATTTTACACAACTAAACCCGAGCAAGAGCGAAGCGGTATGGGATTTACTTTGATGCAGGCATTTATGGACGAGGTAGTTGTATTGAGTGAGGTCGGTAAGGGAACTACCGTCATAATGGTCAAGGCATTATCCGATAATGCTGTCGCATGAGGAAACACTGCAAAAGATAAAGGAAGCACAAAATGGTGACAAAAAATCAGCCGAGGTATTGCTTCTTGAGAATATGCCATTGATAAAAAGCGTAATTAAGCGATTTAGAAATAGTTCAATAGAATATGACGATTTGATTCAACTTGGTAGCTTGGGACTTATTAAGGCTATAATGCACTTTGATTCCGAATACAATGTACGGTTTTCGACCTATGCCGTACCAATGATAGCAGGCGAGGTCAAAAGGCATATTCGTGATGACGGACCTATCAAGGTATCGAGACAGACCAAGTCATTAGTTTTGTCTATTAATCATTTTTCAGAGGATTTTAGGCACGACAACGAGCGTGAGCCGACCGTTCAAGAGATTGCAGAGCATTTTTCATTATCGGCGTACGATGTCGTTTTTGCCCTTGATAGTGCAAGGATGCCGATATCCTTATTTGAAAGGCTGGATGATGACGGAACATATCTTGTAGATACTATCAGAACCGAAGATAAAACAGAGGATGTGCTTGATAAACTTGCATTGAAACAAATTATTGAGGAACTTGAGCCGAGAGATAAAAAGATAATAATACTTCGTTATTACCGAGATAAAACACAAAGTGAGGTTGCAAATATTTTAGGCATTAGCCAAGTACAGGTTTCAAGATTGGAAACGAAAATTTTAAATGAGATAAAAAGAAAAATGTCTTAAGACCCTTTGGTATTATACAAAGGATCTTTTTTTGTATAAAGAACAAAAAGTAAGTCGATAATCTGATTATGAAAGCAAGAAGAATAATAAAAGAAGGGATAAGCGAAATATATAAGAAAGAGATAATAGATAAGGAGATCAAAAACAATGATAAGCAACAAAGAGTATCAAGATAGAGTTAAGAGGGAATCGCCAAAGTCACGAGAGATAAGAACGCTGATATTGGCATTTGTTATAGGCGGAACAATATGCTGTATAGGGGAAGGAATAGGCGATATTTTAAAACTTATTATACCCACGATAGGACCTGTGACGAAAGGACAGTTGACAAGTTGTATAATGATTTTTTTAGGTTCATTACTTACAGGTATAGGTGTATACGATAAAATTGGTAAAATCGCAGGTGCAGGGAGTATAGTGCCTATTACAGGCTTTGCAAACAGTATCGTATCGCCTGCTATGGAATATAACCGTGAGGGCTATGTTTTGGGCGTTATGAGTAGAATGTTCGTAGTTGCAGGACCGATAATTGTAAGCGGTGTATTAAGCTCGATAGCGGTTGGGCTGATATATTGGATAGTATCGTTGTTTTAGAATATGAAATCTGGAAGACAAAGTTATATTTTTGATAAAAGACCTATAATAATTTGCGGATTCGGAGCATGCGGACCGAAAGAGGGGAAAGGACCTCTTAGTGAATACTTCGATAGGATCTTTGGTGATGATAGAATGGGTGAAGATTCTTATGAGTGGGCTGAGCGAGAAATGCACTATTTCGCAATTCACAGTGCAATCAAAAAAGCGGGGCTTGACATAGAGCGTGTAGACTGTATGTTAGCAGGTGATCTTCTAAATCAGATAGTTCCGTCTACATTTTCCGCTCGTGAGCTTGGTATACCGTATATGGGGTTGTACAATGCATGTAGCACCTTTTCGGAGTGCATGATAATGGGTTCTTTTATGATAAACAGCGGTAATATGCATTATGTAACATGCTCTACAAGTAGTCACTTTTCGTCAGCGGAAAGATTGTATCGGTATCCGTTGGAATTAGGCACTCAAATGACACCGACAGCACAGTGGACAGTAACAGGGAGCGGATGTGTAATATTATCAGATTCGGGTGAGGGCGTAGCTATTGACGGTGTTACCATAGGCAGTGTCATAGATTACGGTATAACGGATACAAACAATATGGGAGGCGCAATGGCACCTGCTTGTGCCGATACGATAAAAGCACATTTTACCGATACAGGTAGAAATGTGGACTATTATGATGCAATAATTACAGGCGATCTCGGTATTTTCGGAAGTCGAATGCTTATAGAGCTGTTACAGGATGACGGTATCGATATATCGCACATACATTTTGACTGTGGTAAAATGATATTCAGCGAGGAGCAAAAGGTTAAAATGGGAGGTAGTGGTGCAGGATGCTCGAGTTTAGTCTTTTCAACATACTTTTATAAGAAGCTTAGAAACGGGGATATAAAACGAGCATTGTTTTTGCCAACCGGCGCACTTATGAGTAAGGATAGCTCTTTGCAAGGAGAAACTATTCCTTGTATATCTCATGCAGTAAGCCTGATAGGGGGTAATTGATGGAAATATTCATACAGTATTTAAAGGTTTTTGCGGTCGGTGGAATGGTATGCTTGCTTGGTCAAATACTAATAAATTTAACTAAAATGACCTCGGCACGCATTCTTGTAACATTCCTACTATTGGGATGCTTTTTAGAGGCGATAGGGGTGTTCGAGGCGATTGAAGAGTTTGCAGGTGCAGGTATTACCGTTCCTATTACGGGTTTTGGATCGAACTTAGTCAAGGGTGCATTGAAGGGTTTAGGTGAAAAGGGCGTTCTGGGGATATTGACAGGTGGCTTACAAGCGGCATCTGCAGGAGTATCGTCGGCAATTTTGTTTGGCTTTTTAATGTCGATAATTTTTAGATCGAAGACAAAAACTTGACATTTTGTACAGTTTTATGGTAGTAGATCCAAGTACCCCAAGCCATCGTCGGATGCAATGAATGTATCGGGTACCTCGGATGTAAAAACTATTTCTGCAATTAAGATATAGTTTATAAACTGTTGAGGAGTTGCACCCATTGGTAAGACTATATCCGCATCGGTTGTAACTCTAAGATAAAGAGCGTATCTTATCACATTTATACCTATCTTTTCGGAGTAAGCCTTGAGATCGCTCTTAACAAAATAGTTAACGGTCATCGGTATCATTATTGAACGCCCCTTATCGACTAATGTTCTAAAACCCGTGAAAGCACCTATATGAACTATAAGGGACTGTTCGATAACCGATAGATCCTGTTGACATCTTACTGCAATATCATTAGATAGGTCATTTACATTGTCGGTATCGATAAGAATGCTCACCACCTCACCGTCGGCGTTTTGCTTTGTCGAGAGCATAGTTGTTCCCTTTCTTTCGTCTATCAGTTTTTCGGCAGTTAAATTTACGGTTTGATAAATATAACCTTTTATTTGCGAGACGGAAACGCTCTCGTATACCTTTTTTACATTATTGACAAGATGACAAAATACAAAAAGAATGGTCGACAGTATCGCCATAAACCATAATATACCTTTTGTTTTTCTTTTTTTTACGCTCATTATATATAATAA
>CAZUET010000107.1:0-5987 GCA_964619685.1 uncultured Christensenellaceae bacterium | reverse complement strand
AAGGCTCGGTAAGTGCAAGTATTAACGTAACGGTAAATAGAAAAGCTTCCGATATAATTATATCTATAGACGGTATAAGCAATAGCGAAGATGCTGTATCTGTAGACAGATCATTTACCGATATTCGTGTTGCATATACTCCTGCCGATGCAAACATAAATAAAAATATCAGCGTTACTTCTGACGGCGGTGCTATTAGTAAGTCGGGGAATGATTACCGTTTATCCTTTGCTAAAATGGGAGATGTAGCCGAAGTAACATTTGAAAACGGTGATATCACTAAGACGGTAACATTTACAAATACTATGTTTAGTGAAAATGTATCGTTTGATAATTCGGTTACTGTTGTAGCTAAGGACGAATTATTTACATTCGGCGATATTGACCTTAACGATACCGTGTTGCATTTGGATGCATTAGATGTATTAGAGATCGTTGGAAATAATTACCGCATAAGATCGAGTGGCAAACTCGTGTTATCGGGAACGGCTAACGGTGTGCAGTTTACTAAGGAATTAGTGGTAACGGCGCCTTTTACAGGGTTCACCGATGTCAAAATAAATGACAAATATCATAATGGAGCAGATGTGTCCGTGAATATTTTAGAGGATGGCAAGCATTCTACCGCATCCGAATTATTGTCGGTAACCTTTGGTGGCGTCGGTGACGCATTCAGTGTCAATGGTGCAGCACCCATTCCTCAATATATATCGGATAATAATAGTATTGCAACGGTTGATTCGAACGGTTCTATTACTTTCCACTGCTCGGGTACGGTAACGGTCACAATAACAGTCAGCGGTGAAGTGTACAGCAATAAGGGTACAGGCGGATATTCTAATTCGTACACATTCAAGGTCTATTCTTCATTTGGTTTTATTGACGATCTTACTCTCGAAAACGCCGACACTACTCAAAATATAGTAATTGACGACATGTCGGAGTATACTTTGAAATGTACCCCGATTTTACCAGCGCTATACGGTGTATTTTCTCAAAAATTTATATATAGTTCTTCTAATGAATCTGTAGCAACGGTTGAAAACGGAATCGTATCATTCCATGGTACCGGTAATGCTATCATCACCGTTAGTGCGATAGATGGTGACGGCATAACGAGGTCAAAAACGATCACCTTTAATGTGGATAAGCTTATTGATAATATAAAGGTTGTCGATAATAACGATAAACAGCGTAGCCAAATCATTGTTAATACGACCTCTTATCAGTTGATCACGGATATATCCTCGCAAATAAACGGCTCACGAGTAAGGAGAGACGCTACGACCATGATCGAGCCTACCTTGACCACCCTTGTGTATTCGGTTAAAGATGATGCAAGCGGATGTAGTGTAGATAATAACGGTTTGGTAACATTTAGTGAGGGTGTGACAGGTAGATTCGTAATTGTAATAAAGGCACAGGGAAGTGCAAACACCGAGGGTGTTCAATATGAATTCCCGATAATCAAGGTTTTAAGTGATATCCGCATAATAACGGTGGATGTTTCCGAATCTTCCGTTTTGCCTGCATTCGAATCGGGTAAGGCATATGTTATAGACGCAGGCTTCGGTTCAATCGTTCCGACGGTCTCCGTCCCTACCGATATAGGTACTGCCGATGCACTTGGCGTATTTATGACAAGCAAAGGCGTGCAAGCCGATATAGAGATAGATTATCAAGGGCGTATCGAGAAAATAACCGCATTTGTAGAGCAAGACGTGGAATATATTTCTCTAAATGACTCTGCACCTGATTCCGTTTACGGTGGTGCTATCACTTTTAATTTGACTGAAATATTCGGAGCAAGCGTATATCCCTCTACTGCGGGTAGAGTTGTTGACGGTTCTCTTGTATATTATGCAGTGCAGTATAATGTAAGCGATCTAAGTGTTGCCGAAATTGTTACCGATACGGCTGGCGACATAATTCTTACCTTTATTAAGGCAGGTAGCGTAATAGTAACATTCTCTTCAGGCGGTGCAACTAAGCAAGCTTCGATACAAAGCACATTTGGTTTTGCCGACGAGATTATATTTGATAAAAGCTATCGTGAATTTAATTTCACCGATAGTTCCTACACATTTACCGATGCTGACTACACAGTCAATCCGTCCGACGCGGATTCTAATAAGTATAATTTAACTGTTACAAGCTCAAACACAAGCGTTTTAGCGGTAAAAGACTTGACCGTTACGTTCGTAGGCGGTGGAGAGGCGACATTGACATTCGAATACAATGTAAGCAACGATATTAAGGTAACATTGACGGTGGCTGTCAGAGTGATTAAGCATGCAAACGGAATTTCTGTTTCATACTTAGGAAGCGAAACTCAAAATATTTTAACTGCCGACGGCGATATTTTATTAGTAACAACAGTTTTGGGTACCAATTTGTCACCGTATACGGTTGAGTATGTTTCAAGTGCTCCGTCGGTTGCAAGCGTTGACTCAAACGGTAGGGTAACTATACTTCAAAAGGGCGTTGCTTGTACTATTACCGTAAGTTTGAGAAGCCAATATGATTCAGTGCTTGTAGCGCAAAAAGCTATAACTGTAAGACAAGCACCCTACGCTATAAAAAATATTGACAACGAAAACGATCTATACGAATTTAATTATGGAACACAACTAAACTATTCGTTGTATTATAGCGATTCGCTGTTGCCCGCTTCGTTTGTGATTACTGACAGCAGTGGCAATGTGACCTCTTCCGACGTTGTGTCTATAAATGAATACGGTGATATTACATTGCTTTCGGCAGGCTCTACGTTTATTACCGTAACCGATCAAAACGGACAAAGTAAGACGTTTGAAATTCGAGTTTACAAGAAAGCCGAAAATATTTTATTCAGCACCGATCTTGATGCATATTTAAGTGACGGCGAATATATAATGGCAAGCACAAGCACTAAACTGTTTGACGGCGATCCGCTTGACGCAGTGCTTCCGCTTGGTTCATCATATGGAAAAACGGTAGAATTTAGCTATGACGCATCGATTGCTACAATTGATAAAAACGGAAATGTAACATTCCTAACCAACGGTACTTTAGTTGTAACTGTTTTGATTAAGCGTGGAGAGGATATTGATCTTTCTAAGGAAATAAAACTTCGTTCTACGCTTGGTAACGCTATAACAGCTAAGGTTTATAAGGACGGTTCTATTATCGATACGAATTATAGTATTGATGTCGGCAAGAGTATCGTGTTCAATATAAGCGATATTAAGCCGTTTGATCTTCTGCTGACCGATGCAAACCTCACAGCAGTAGCAAGCACAACCAATGTAGTAGATATCTCGGTCGATGTTGAAAACAGATCGATTACAGTTAACGCTATAGGCAAGGGCAATTGTGTTCTGACTATAAATGTAGCAGGACAAGTGTTCACGGTAAACATTTCCTCGGTATTGAAGGTAAGCTCTGTTGAAATTCATTATAATAATGAAGCTGTAACATCGGTAAAAACGCTCCATTCTCAGATCAATCTAACAGCAATTGCTTTACCGACAACTGCCAATAACACGACTATACAGTGGATATTGCCCGAAGGAATAGCAATGGATTCAGACAATAACCTTATTATAACTGCACAAGGCTCGTATTATGTTACTGCAATGGCAACCGACGGTAGTGGCTGTAGTGCAACCATTGAGATAGTTTATCAGGATCTAAGCGGTTTTGGACTGATGTTTAACGATGAGGAGATTCAAGACGGTTATAATGCGTACTTGGCTTATAATGAAAACAATTTGACATTTACGGTGATTCCCAAACCTTATGGCTTGCAAGGCGTGTCGATTGAAGATTTCGAGATACGCTCCGCTAATGGGTATACCTATGACATTATTCGTGATCAATCGTCGTTCAAAATTACCCTTACAACACCTGCATCCGAAAATGAGTTGCACTTTGAAGATGGTATAGAGATCACATATAAAGGGCTTTATGCATCGAGTTTTGCTATATATCGTTCGGGTGTAAAATCCATCTCGTTTAAGTATTACAATCCGTTAGCTACGGCTCCAACCAATGACAATTTGGATAATGCGTTGGATGACCAGTTCGGTTATCAGCAGATAAGAGTATTTGGAAATCAGTCATATTACGGTGAAATTCAAGGCTACTACAAAATGTATGTAGAGGTAAAACCTCAGCAAGGCTATTTGCAGTATGTTGACTTTGTTGCGGAAAAAGGATTGACTATTACTAAGGATTTAAATGATAACAGCTTCGTTTATGTCAATTTTAACGGATATAGCGGCAGTTCTCTTAATGATATTCTTGCTGATCTATCATATGATTTTAGTGACGCTGCGGCTAATGTTTCGGCAACCGATGTAGGTGCTACGCTTGGCAATTCGGCTTGTTCTTATAGCTTTCATGTCGTAAACGGTGTGAATGTATTTGATAAGACAGGATATTTAAACGGCGGTAGTAATGTCGTTTTACATGTCAATTTAACGCATGATGACGAGGATACAAGTAAATTATCTAACCGCAGTCGCTTTGATGAATATGCTTCAAGCACGAATACAGCAGTTGTCAATAAGACAACGCTATATGGTAACGGTTACTTGATAAACTTTGCCAATAAAAATAACTATAAGACTAAGACATCAGGCGGAAAAACGGTCCCGGAGTCTGAAACCTCGTATGGGTATACGCCAATAAGCATCAGAAACGTTATAAATGCAAATATAAAAGGTACTAATGATATTGTCGCAGGTAGCACAGATAGAAAATATTATTTTATCGAGCTTTCGGGTGTCTCTAATATCTATTATACAGAGGCTTATAATATGCTCCGTGTAATAGAAAACTATAATAGTGTTACCAATATCAAGAGATGTCTATTCCGAACCTGTGCTGAAAGTGGTGCGATAAGCAGCTACAAGGACGGATTCGTTGACGCTAACTCAATGAATTTTACCGATGTAATAATGTTCGATACGGGTAGCCGTGCAATTGAAACGCACTCGAATCCTATAAGGGTATACGGATTTTTGGATGTGTATAATTTCCAAAATAAAAAAGCTCTTAATAATGCGCTTATCGGTGTAAATATTGGTAGTGGTGCTTTTGGCGAAATTACAGGCGAACATCCCGAATTTATTGAAACGGTCAATGGTGAAAACTGGTTCAATATGGTGGCACTTTCCGCTAAGGGAAATGACAAAAATATGTATTATAATGATGAGCTTGTCGGTGTAAGTGCAGTATCGAAAAACGGATTAAAGAAAATAGAAATAACTTATTTACTTATATATAAGTTCTCGATTTGGGGTTATCCTACAGAGTCCGCACCTATCAAGTGGAACGATCAGTTTAATTCTGACGGATCTCTCAATCATAACAATATGATGACTACGACCTGGAAAATCACTCGTACGCAGCAACGCTCAGTATAACGGTGAATAAAAAAAGCACTGCAGTATGACATTTGACACTGCAGTGCTTTTAAAATCTTGTCTTATTACGATTAACGGCGGACGAATGATGCTCTATTCTTATTTAACAGAAAGCAACTGATTTACATCAACTTAAATAATGCCTTCGTTCTTTTGGGATAAGCTTTTAACTGCATCGGAAAAACCTGGCAAAGGAAACAAAACAATACATTATTCCGTTTAGATCAAGCTTTGATTTTAATTTTGTCAGTCGAATTCTTTTCTAACTTATTATACCACATTCCTTTATTGTAATGTGTTTCATATGTCATCTCTTGTTTTTTCTTCGACTATACCATTTTGAATTTAATTCGTGAATTTTTAGTGCAAATCTAATTTTAGAGGTCAAAACAATGCAAATCGCATTTTTTAACAAATCATTACCAAAAAGCAAGGAGGACAAAAGATGAAAATCTGTGTAATCTATGCAAGATATTCTTCGAATAGACAAAAGGAGCAGTTGGTTGAGGGACAACTTCACATAAGTTATTATATCCTAATAAACCTATAGAAAAAGGTACATACAACGGTATTTTA
>CAZUET010000106.1:0-6048 GCA_964619685.1 uncultured Christensenellaceae bacterium | reverse complement strand
TTCGGTTTGTGTATTTGCACTTGCAGTTAATGTATATGTACCTGCATTCTTGAATGTTGTTTCATCCTTGTTAAACTCGGATGTTCCGAGATAAGAAACGGTCATTTGAACAGAATCATTGTTAATATCTACATATTGTGCCTGTACAGTATTTCCGTCGCCATAGGTGTATGTGCCAATCGTCCATACAACATTTACCTGTTTAGCGGTTACGGTAAGAGTACCGTCATTCTTTATTATTGTATAGTTATCGGTTACAACATTACCCGATTTATCCTTAACAGTTACTGAAGTGATAGATATTGTATATTGTCCAACCTTGCCGTTGGTTTCATCACCTTGAACATAGTTACAAGCATATTCAACGGTTGCGGTATCGCCATCAACTAAACCTGATGAAGTAAAGGCGAAAACTGGCTTAGCATCACCGAATGTGATACTCTCATTATTTGCCTTTATAGTTAACGCTGTATTGGTTACGCTAAGAGTACCACTTACATAGGTAATATTATAGTTAGCCGTTACATCGGTTGAACCTGACATAATCGTTGCGTTAGACGGTACGATATCGTAGCCGGCAACTGCCGATCCAGTGGTATATGAGCAAGTTAAGTCTATATCGGAAATAGTTTCGCCATCGACCAATCCGTTATGGGTATATGTAAACGACGGCTTATCTTCACCGAACTTAATCTCCTTATTGTCAGCCGTTATCGTTAAATCTTTCCTATTGATAGTCAACACCTTGGTAGTTGTGTTCTTATCAAGAGTGTAGTTGACGGATCCACTATATTGAGCAACTAATGTATAAGTTCCTGCATTCTTGAATTCTTTAACTTTTGCACTTTCTATTAATTCCGTACCATAGTAGTATACAATCGTAAGGTCTATTTTAGAAGAACCTATCTTGTAATATGCTTCTATCTTACCATTACCTGATCCATTGTAGGTATAATTATCCTTAATATTACCCCACTCCACATTAACCGATTTTGGTGTCACGATAAGAGTACCGTTAGTTACGTTTACGGTGTAGTTTTCAATGTCGCTATTCAAAGTGTAGGTTATTGTATAACCGCCCTCCTTAACGCTACAATCCTTATTATAACCGTCGAATAAACCAATAGAAGTAATTGTATCGCTTCCATATAATGCTCCATTTTTTACGGCAACGCCATTTAATGTGATACCTGCATTCGTTACAAAGTCGAAATCGCTACCATATTCAACGGTTAGGTCGTCCTTAAACGATACGGTTATAGGTGCTTTGGCAATTACTACAGTACATGTATCATTGGTGAATGTGTAGTTGGTGTTACTATGAGTTGCAGTTAATGTATATGTTCCTGCATTCTTAAATTCACTATTTGCGGTAACGGTTGCGGATAAGGTCGACGAATCGAGCGCATTAGTAAATGTAGCGGTCGGAGTCTGTACAGTTCCGTTATAGATGTAATCAGTCTTCCATACTAAGGTTACCGATTTGGCGTTTACTGTAAGAGTACGGTTAATCTCATTATTAGTAATAGCAACATCATTACCATTAGAATCCTTAGCGGTAAAGGTGTAGTTGGTGTCTTCTTCAAATGAATACTTAATCGTATATTCACCAACTGCTGTACCCTTAGCATAAGTAATCTCATTATTTCCGTTATAGAGCTTTAATTGAGGCTTGCTTATAGCTTCGTCTTGAACTAATCCATTAATGGACTTGACAATGGATTCAATATTGAAATCGTCACCATATGTTAAGATTGCATCGTCAATGATGATGGTTACAGTCTGGCGTTCAATGGTTACAGTGAACTTGGTATCAGCGAAGGAGTATTTGGAATCTTCAACTGTAGTCTTAGCTTTTGCACTCAATGTGTATGTATTTACATTCGTGATACCACCTTCGGGATATACAACTTCCATTTCTACTATATCACCGTTGTAAGCTGTATATGTTACCTTAATCAATGATTCAAGTGTACGCTTATAATCCGCACCATTGTATGTATATGTTGCGTTTGTCGAATCAATGTTATTTAGTGTCCAATTAACAGCAACAGTATTACGGGTTACGGTTAGATAACCTTTACGAGTGATGTTTACACTGTAATTGGGGTTTGTACATGTAAATCCAATTTCAAGGGATGTAGTAGTTACAGGAGAACCTACTTGGTAATCACAAGTAAATTTACCGATACTGTCTATGTCTAATGTGGTAGGATAGAAGGTACCAACAACCTCCGTATAATCAGAATAATTGGGTACTCCCGAGCCATATTCTACGGTAATATCTTCAATGCTTATTCCGATTTCTCTTGGCTTAACGGTCAACGTACCTGTTACTTCGGGGAGTTCTTCCTTCTCCGCATTTATAAGCTTATAGTTGGAGTTATCGTTAAGCTTATAGGTAATAGAGTAAGCGCCTACATTCTCTCCTACCTTGTAATTTGTTGAAAATTCACCGATAGTGGTCAAGGAATCGCTATTATAGATATTATCTACAGTTCCGTCAAGTGTGGGAGCATTTTCGCCGTAAGTCGTTTCCATTCCTTTAACCGTTACAGTAATTGCCCTTGGCTTAACGGTCAATGTACCTGTTACTTCGGTGAGTTCTTTATTTTCCGCATTTATAAGCTTATAGTTGGAATTATCGTTAAGCTTATAGGTAATAGAGTAAGCGCCTACAGTATCTCCTACCTTGTAATTTGTTGAAAATTCACCGATAGTGGTCAAGGAATCTCTATTATAGATATTATTTACAGTTCCTTCAAGTGTGGGAGCATTTTCGCCGTAAGTCGTTTCCGTTCCGTTAACCGTTACAGTAATTTCCCTCTTTGATACTGTAAATGTATGAGAAACAACTTCAGAGAGTTTATAGTTCGTGTCGGTTAGACTGTACGATACTTCATAAGTGGTGTTTGCATTATTACCTTGAGTGTATGTCGAAGAGAATTTACCGACTGAAAGCAGTGTAAAACCTTTTCCAAACAATTCACCGTTTGTGATCGATGCTTTATTAAGCATTACATCATTGGTCAAAGCATCGCCATAGTTCAACTCGAGATCGCTAATAGTAACGGATATTGAAGCCGCAACGATAGTTGCACTACTTGTTGTATAAGATAAACTGTAGTTATTCTTAACGGTTTCACTTGCACCATCGCTCCAATTAGCGGTCAAGGTATAGGTGTCCGCATTCTTGAATACCTTGTTGGCTAATACTGTACCTTGGTATGAGATAACTAAAGTTGCGTTTTCATCAGTTGTTACGGTTGCGGTTATTCCGTTTTGTTCATTACCGTTATAGGTAAATGAGCCTAAACCACTCCAAACAACAGATACTGTCTTAGGTGAAATTACAACATTTTCAACCGTTAAGGTAGCACCGCTAAAGTCATAGTTCTTAGCAAGATCGTCTGTTGCGCTTGCGGTTACAGTGTAAGTACCTGCATCCTTAAAGGTGGTAGACTTACCGCTGAAGGATACTTCCATTTCTATAACATTATTATCGTATGTGGTGTAGTATGCGTTAATTTTATAACTATCTCCATAAGTGAATGACTTAACGCTTTCACCATTATATAGTCCGTCCCAAGTGATAGCGGTGATCGTTTTTTTGGTTACTTCTATCGTTTTAGCTTCGCTCGAAGCTTCTTCTTCACCCTCATACTTGTATTGGTAGCTAATACTATAATTGGAGTTAGCTAAGCCATCAGCTGTAATCGAAACATGTACACCTGCTTCTGTAGACGAAGCGTATGCCTCATTTCCACCATATGTATATTTAACTGTTCCCAATGTATCAGAACCGTATGCTGTGTAAGAATGTGTAGCAGTAATAGTGGAACTACCATATTCAACCGTCTTAGGAACGGTTATCGTTACCGTTATGTCTGCCTTAGCGATAATTACTTCGGTAGATACACTTGCAGTATGATTGGAAGACTCTCCGCTAACGGTGAATATGTAGTTCGGGTAAGATGCGGTTACAATGTATTCACCTGCATTCTTAAATTCAACAGCTGATTCGCTCGACAATGCATTTCTTCTCGATTTTTGCGTTGTATCAACCTTTAGTGCATATTCAATATTAGCATTTTGAGAAGTTCCGTCAACAGCGGTAAATGTTGCACCTACACTTTGAGCATTACCGTTATATGTCAATCCGCTATTATTAATCCAAGTTAATATCCGCTCGGCGGGATTTACAGTAAGGGTACCGTCTTTAACGGTTACATTATAGTTCGGGTTAGCGGTAAATGTTGCAGTGATCGTATATGTACCTACACCGGTTGTACCTTGTACATAAGTAATCTCGGTATCTCCGTTATTGAGTTTCAATTGAACATCGCTCAACGATTCGCCAGTTACCATTCCGGATATAGTCTTAGTAATACTATCAAGACTAAATGCATCACCATAGGTAATATCCTTATTAGCTATCTCAATAGAAACAGATTTAGCGGTTATTTTTTTCTCGAAGTAACTATTACTAAAGCCTATGTTCTTATGCTCTTGCTTAGAGAATGCGGATATAATATAAGTACCTACATCCTTAAGCTCGGTAACAGATTCTCCACCCTTAGTGATAGAGATAACTGCATCATACTCCGCCCCATTATAAGTATACTTAGCAGTGATGGACGAATATGGAGTACCATTGTAGTTCCATTCTGATACTTCTGGAAGATTAGTCCAAGTCAATTCAAGTGTGGTTTCTGCCTTTACTTCATAGGTACAATCCTTAAATCTGTAGTTGTCGGCAGTAATGGTGAATCCATAAATACCTGCTTTGGTGGTCGACTTATCATAGCTATGAGTTATAGATAAATTGATATTATCCTTGGTATCACCGTTACACAAGCCCTCAATACTGTAATTCAATGTCGGGAAATCGTTACCCATAACAACTTCAGCATTAGTGAATGTGATGGTTGCTTCTGCTTTTTTAATTTCTACCTCTTGAGTTTTGTTAGTAAAGGTGTAATTAGGATAATCTTCTGCAGTCAATGAATAGGTTCCTGCTTTCTTAAATTCACTATTTGCGGTAACGGTTGCGTATAAGGTCGACGAATCGATCGCATTAGTAAATGTAGCGGTCGGAGTCTGTACAGTTCCGTTATAGGTGTAATCAGTCTTCCATACTAAGGTTACCGATTTGGGGTTTACTGTAAGAGTACCGTTAGTTACGCTTACGGTGTAGTTATCATTTGTCTTATTGAAGCCTACTGAATATCCGCCGTCCTTGACGCCGTTACCTTGAACATAATCACATGTAAACGAACCAATAGTTTGGATATTATCGTATATAGCACCGCTAATTATATAAAGGCTTTCGATATTAGCATAATCGGGTACGAATGAACCGTACTCTATCGAATGAGTACCTATTGAGATAGAGATATTTGCAGGGGCAACCGTTAACGTATAGGTCATAGATGTCGGGAATGTGTAATTCTTAGCATTCTCGTCAGTCGAGTTTACACTTGCGATGAATGTATAATCACCTTTATTCTTGATTTCGCCATCAGGATAGGTAACAACTAAATCACCAAGTTTTGTTCCGCTATCATCACAATATATAGCGCTTACTGTAAGTCGGCTCTTATAATCAGTGCCGTTGTAGGTGTAGTTATCAACAAAATCCAACCAAACAATTCTTACTGTGCTTTGATCGGCTATTACAGTTAGTATTGCAGTTACTACATTGGTATAGTTACCGTCAACAACGGGTGAGTTTGTAATCTCATAGTTGGTATCATTTAGCGTATATCTAATAGTACGATCACCAACACTGTCGCCTTTGGTGTAACCGTCGAATGAACCAATAGAAGTAATTGTATCGCTTCCATATAATGCTCCATTTTTTACGGCATCGCCATTTAATGTGAAACCTGCATTCGTTACAAAGTCGAAATCGCTACCATATTCAACGGTTAGGTCGTCCTTAAACGATACGGTTATAGGTGCCTTATTAATGGTCAATTTCTTAGTTGTGTCACCGCTAACAGTGTAGTTAGTATCGGTGTTTTCGCTTGTTTCAAAAGTATAGGT
>CAZUET010000105.1:0-6080 GCA_964619685.1 uncultured Christensenellaceae bacterium | reverse complement strand
GTGTTAGAGCTATTGTCTTCATAATTAAAAAGGTCTTTTTTTTCTATAAAGTCTTGTCCTTCATATTTAATAGAAGGATATTTCAATGTATCGGGTGCAGGTTTCGGACGTAAAATATCTTGAATACCGTCAATATCCAATTCAATGGTATAGATTGTTTTAGAATACATTACAAACTTACCTAATCTATCCGAATAAGCGATTCTACCCTGAATCATCAATTGATCGCCGTCCTTGACATAGTTTAATTGGCAGTTTTCATCGTTAGTTTTAAAATATGCAGTAATAGTTCCGCTGTAATCAAACAGCGTCATTCTGTAATTATAGCGATAATATTTAAATTTACTATTAGGATCCTTTTCGTAGGTTCTTTTCTCGATATTACTTACTCTTCCGCAAATTGCGGTCGATTCCATTGCCTTATGGATACCTTCTAAGAATATCGGTTTATTTGCAGATTTTGCGTTAAAACCGCAAAGGTATTCAAAGGATCTATACGGTACAAATGATCTACTTACTATCTGCGATTCGGTCTTTTCGATCACTATATCCCCTACGGGTACAAGGTTAAAGGTTATGTATGCTTGTAAACCGAATGATTCTTCTAAATTATCAATTATTTTGTTTAAAAATGGTGCTCCGTCAATAAGATCGTAAACATCTTGTTCGATGGTAATATAAACATCGATTTTTTCATCGACAGAAATAGAAACGCACTCCTTATTGATTGATGAAGCCAAAAAAGGACATTCGGTAGCAAGGATTTCTAATAAATGTGTTTTAACTATATCCTCGCTGATTACAAGGCGTTCAAAGAAAAACTCGCATTTATATTTACCCGATACCTTAGCGCAAAAACGTTTTAGCTCTTTAATGACCGAGTTATCAAATCCGTTTTCATAAATGTCTTCGGGAATAACAAAATAAAGCTTGGCAATGCTGTCAATCTCGTAAAACTCAACCTTTTTGAGCCTTAAATAATTATATTTATTTTTTGTAAACTCATTAAACCGTATAAGAAAGTTATCCATTGATATGATCGTTTACCAAATTAATTAAGTATTCCTCCGCTTTGTTATTATCTACTGTA
Organism: uncultured Christensenellaceae bacterium; assembly: GCA_964619685.1. Classification (GTDB taxonomy): domain Bacteria; phylum Bacillota; class Clostridia; order Christensenellales; family CAG-1252; genus RUG14300. The sequence goes on along the minus strand of CAZUET010000105.1, from coordinate 4,990 downwards.
GCAATTTTTACGCCGTTCGCAAATATAACGGATCTATCCTTACCGCCTGCAATTCCAAAATCGGCTTCCTTGCCCTCTCCTAATCCATTGACGATACAACCCATTACAGCTATTTTTAAGGATGCCTTTACCCCCTTAAAACGCTCCGATAACCGTTTTGAACAACCAATTACATCAAATTCAGTTCTACCGCAAGTAGGACAGCTAATAATATCTATATAATTATTATCTATACCAAGAATGCCTAAGATTTTTTTACCAACCTCTATTTCACGAATAGGATCATCGGATAATGAAACTCTAATTGTATCACCAATACCGTCTTTAAGCAATGAGCCTATCGCAATGCTCGACTTTATAATTGCCGATTCTCCGCCACCAGCTTCAGTAACGCCAAGGTGCAAGGGATACTCTGTCCTTTTTGATAGCTCTCTATACGCATCGATAGTTTTTATCGTATCACTGCTTTTGACGGAAATTACAATATTTTCAATTCCGTGTTTTTCAAGCATTGCAACATTATCTAATGCAGATTCCACTAATGCCGTAATAGAATTTTTATATTTTTCATAGTACGATTTCCCAATAGAGCCAGAATTAACTCCAACTCTAACCGGAATATTTTTATATTTAAGTGCTTCGCAAATTTTACGCACTCCGTCATCACTCATGTTGCCAGGATTTATGCGTATTTTATCAGCACCTGCTTCGATTGCTTTAATGGCAAGTTCCGCATCGTAATGAATATCTGCAACAATGGGAACATTTGAATGTAAGACTGCTTGACGAAAGCCCTCAACCGCTGAATTCTCGTTAACCGTTATCCTTATAATATCAGCACCAACATTTTCTAAAGCTCTAACTTGGTCAAGGAGTGCTTGAACATCTGCAGTACGAGTATTTGTCATTGTTTGAATGGTGATAGGGTTATTACCGCCTATAAGCTTATTACCGACCTTAACTACTTTTGTCATCAGAATAGGCTCCCTATAAATCCAAGATTAATTAGATCGAATGCAATAGTCAGCCCGAACAATAAGAACAGACCTACAGTAGAAATAATACCTTCGACCTTTCTATTTATCGGCTTACCTACTATCCACTCGATCAATGTGAATACGATTTTACAGCCATCAAGTGCGGGTAATGGTAAAATATTGAATATAGCAACATTAGCACTCATCATTCCAAGTAAGGTAAGTACGCCCCTAAATCCTGTATAAGAAACGGTATTCGCAATAACCGATACAGTAGTAATAGGTCCACCAAGGTTTCCTTGTACGCTCATTTTTCCTGTAAATAGACTTCCTATCGTTTGGAATAGAAATACTACTATTTGACCGCAATAAACTATACCCTTTACCAATCCTTCAAAAAAGTTTACTCGATATAACTCATTAGATATACTGATTCCGAGCATCTTATTATCAGACTCCTCGTAACCAATTGGCTCTGCACCCTCAATCAAATTGTCATTTTCATCATAAGAGCTTTTATCATAAACGGGATTGCTCAAAAATTTAGATACACTAACATTAATTTCAACCTTTTCTCCGTCACGAATTACGATACAACTCATTGTATCGGAATCTGCTTTTTCGATAATAGTTGAGATATTATAGCTTGTAAAGCTGTATACCTTTTGACCGTCTAATTCGTATATTATATCGCCTTTTTGTAGTGTATGAACAAAAGAAGGGTCCGTTGATTCATAAAAATTTTCTACTTTGGGAAGTGAATATCCGTATGTGGAAAAGCATATAGCTAAAATTAAAAATGCAGACAATATATTAAAGGTAACACCTGCCAATAATACAAGTATACGCTTCCAAGGTGCTTGAGAATTGAATGATCCTTCCACAACACTTTCAGAGTCCTCTCCTTCAAAAGCACAAAACCCGCCCAAAGGTATCGGACGAATACTAAAATACTCACCACTTCTCATCATAAATCTGAAAATTGGCGGACCAAAACCTATGGCAAACTCATTTATCTTAAATTTGAGCGCCTTACCTACAATATAGTGACCGAATTCGTGAATCACTATCATTACCATTAATGTTAAAAGCGCAACGATAATATATCCAATTACCGAAAACACTTTTCCAGCTGTTACGCCTAATAATAAAGTCATTTTATATCCTCAATAATTCTTTTACTACTTTACGACCGCACTCATATAGTCCGACAGGTGAATATTTGTTAGCGTTATCTTCATACACCTTTTCAAACATAAGTACAACACTATTAATAATATTATGCATTTCTCCATAGGAAATAAAACCTTTGAGAAAATGATCAACTACAATTTCATCAACTCCGGCTATAAAACTCGGGAATAACGGCTTATCCAAATTATCTATAACAAGTTTAAATAGCGGATATCTTTCAAAATCGGGTTCGGTAAATGTTAAAGTTTTACCCGATAGATCGAACTTCAAGCTATCCATTCGAATGGGATAGTTAAGTGCATATGCAATGGGTAGTTCCATATTAGGCGGAGATATCAATGCTTTGATACTCCCGTCCTTAAAAGTAACATAACCGTGTACCAAGCTTTCCTTGTGCATGACCACATGCACTTTTTCCTTGGGTAAGCCGAACAAATGCATAGCTTCGATTACCTCGAATGCTTTATTCATCATGGTAGCACAATCTACTGTAATCTTTTTACCCATTATCCAATTAGGATGTTTAAGTACATCTCCAACGGTTGCAGCTGACAATTCTTCAATAGGCATATTTCTTAATGCTCCACCGCTACAAGTCAATGTGACTGAATCAATCTCCGACTCACCTTGTAAACACTGATAAATAGCGGAATGTTCACTATCGATAGGTATCAATTTACCCTTGCGAGAGGCTGTCATTACGTGCTCGCCGGCACAAACTAAAAGCTCTTTATTTGCAATACATACAGTTTTGCCGTTCAATAGAGATGTAACTACTGCATCAAGAGAATCAACTCCTCCGGAACCGGCAACTAAAATATCATATTTGACCTTCTCTATCAGCTCAGATTCTGTCGCAAAAATACCATCATCTTTATCCGAGAAGGTCTTACAACAAACATAATCTACTCCGAATTTCTCACGCTGGGCTTTTAATAGCTCGATATTTGAATTACAAGATAATCCTACTACTTTAAAATCAGCTTGATTTCGAGTAATAACATTAAGTGTTTGTGTACCAATTGAGCCTGTAGAACCTAAAATGATTACCCTTTTCATTAATAAAGAACTCCGCAAATTCTACAAACTGTAAAAAAGATATAAACAATTGGCAATGAGAAAATCAGCGAGTCAAGTCTATCCATTACGCCTCCGTGACCGGGCAGAATTTTTCCGTAATCCTTTATACCTGCCAATCTCTTAATTCTCGAAGCAACTAAATCACCTGCAAATTCGGCAATTATAATCAAAACAGTAAGAATAAAATAGATCGGAATAGATATATAAAGATTATCGCTAATATACGGTATCATAATATTATTGACACCATTAAATACCTTAAAACCATCAAACAAAAGGAATATACCTGTCTGCGCAACAAATGCACCAACTATTCCGCCAATCAAGCCTTCCACTGTCTTTTTAGGAGAAATAGACGGACAAAGCTTATGCTTACCGAATTTACTCCCGACAAAATAAGCAAACATATCGTCAAACAACGGAACTAATAAGCATATCATAATAGCTATCAAGTCACCACCGTGCAGGTTAACTGCAAAGAACATTGATGTAAATACACCGGGATAGATTATAACTAATAAAGTTGCACCGAGATCGGAAAGATTATATTTATGTTGTTTTTCAACGAATTTTTCTCCGTTTTCATCCACTTTTTCTATCTTCTCTATGCCAAATGTCAAAGCACCTAACGCAAATACACAAGCAATAATCAAAGTAACCAGTATGCCTTTATCCGACTCGCCTACATAAACGAATTGACCATCAACTGTATTGAATTGATATAAGAAAAATAATGGATATATCAATACCGCAAATAAAATAATAGGCAGTTTCATAGTCTTATGCCCGGCAGTTACGGTTGCTCTATACATTTCGTACATTCCGACAACTAAAAATACTAAAATAAGGATATCTACAGAATGTATGCAGATAGGCCGTAAAAAAAACAAAAAGAAGAAAAGTATAGCGAACAATACTATTCCCGTAATAGTTCTCTTGACAAAAGAGCTCATAGCGATTCCTTCAGATCGACTAAAAAATTCTCTACATAAATATTAGTACCGTCGACCTTAACTACTAATTTTATATTACCGATAGCGTTTGTGTTATTGTCTATTATCGAAAAGGAAACGGACCTATCGTTAAGAATCCGTTTCGCTTCCTCTAATTCTACGCCTATAAGGTCGTTAAACACTGGTTACCTCGGTTTCCTTATCTTTACAGATATTATCTACCTTAGTGATAAACTCAGCAAGCTTTTTATCGATATCTTTTAGGATATCCTTCTCGTCATCCTCGGTGATGATGTTATCCTTACGAAGCTTCTTACAAGCATCGTTTGCATCACGCCTTGCATTTCTTAATTGAACCTTAGTTGCCTCACAACCTTGTTTGATCTCTTTAACAAGCTGTAATCTACGCTCTTGAGTAAGCTCGGGGAATACTAAACGAATTACCCTACCGTCATTATTAGGTGTAATTCCGATATTAGAATCGATAATAGCTTTTTCAACAGTCTTTAATAAGGAAGGATCCCATACTGTGATAACAATCAATCTTGCTTCTGCAACATTAATATTAGCGACAGCCTTTAACGGAGATTCAGCACCGTAAGCGTTAACGGTAACCTTATCAAGAATATGCGGATTAGCTCTACCTGCACGGATATTCAAAAGATTAGCAGAATAATTATCTACTACTTTCTTCATAGAAACTTCAAAGTCTTCGAACAATTCTAAGATTTCCATAATATCATAATTCATAAAATCACCTCATAAACAAGTTTATTTCATAATAAT
>CAZUET010000104.1:0-6158 GCA_964619685.1 uncultured Christensenellaceae bacterium | reverse complement strand
ATATAATATATTTAGATATAAGCGGAAATGTGTTATTTTGCATAAACGCTATGTTGATTATAACTAATAAATTCGCCGATATACTTATAATTGGCGAAGAAACGAAGGAGAAATTATGATTAATCTAACCGTATGTATTGGAAGTTCTTGCCATGTTAAAGGATCTCGTCAAGTTGTTCGTGAGCTACAATCGTTGATTGCGGACGCAGGCTTACAAGATAAGATCGATTTAAACGGAACTTTTTGTATGAACAAATGCCAACAAGGCGTATGCGTAACGGTGGACAATGAATTCTATTCAGTTTCCCCCGACAATGTTAAAGACTTTTTCACCAACTCCGTATTGCCGAGGATAAAATAATGATTATCGTTCAAATATGCGTAGGAAGCTCTTGTCATTTAAAGGGTTCCGAAGAGGTCGTTGAAGTATTTCAAAAGTATGTTGCAGATAATAAACTCGATGAGGAAATAATACTCACGGGTACCTTTTGTGCAGGTAAATGCAATCGTTCGGGAGTAACCGTTATCGTTAATGACGAACCGTACACCGGAATAACCGTATATAACTTTAACGATTTTTGGGTAAATACGATTTTACCCGCTGTCGAGAAAAATAGAATAAGTTAGCCTTGTTTTTTGTGGAGGAAAAAATGGATTTTCTTACATTAAAGAAATCGAATTGTAAAAACTGCTATAAGTGTATCAGACATTGTCCCGTTAAGGCGATTCGCTTTTCGGGCAACCAAGCACATATTATTGCAGACGAATGTATATTGTGCGGTCAATGCTTCGTAGTCTGTCCTCAAGATGCCAAGTGCATTACCAGTGAGGTGGAAAAAACAAAAGTATTGATTCAAACGGGAGATCCGGTCATCGTATCGCTTGCTCCCTCTTTTATATCCAATTATAGGGGTATAGGGATAAACGGTATGCGTAAGGCGTTAAAGAAATTAGGCTTTGCGGATGCTGAAGAAACGGCAATAGGCGCTACTATAGTTAAAAACGAATATGAGAGAATGCTCAGAGAGGATTCAAGAGATATAGTTATATCATCGTGCTGTCACACCGTCAATTTGCTTATACAAAAATATTATCCTCAGCTTTTACCTTGTCTTGCTAATGTATTATCACCTATGCAAGCACATGCTAAGGATATTAAGCGTAGAATGCCTAATGCAAAGGTCGTATTTATAGGACCGTGTGTTTCTAAGAAGCACGAGGCATGGAGCTATGACGGCTTAGTTGACGCGGTTTTGACCTATGAAGAATTGACAGATTGGCTTATTGACGAAGGAATAACCATTGAGCCTGATATGGACGATTCAAATAAGAGTAGAGCAAGACTTTTCCCGACTACAGGCGGAATACTTAAGACAATGGCAGAAAGATTGCCTAACTACCAATATTTAGCGATAGACGGTATAGATAACTGTATATCCGCACTTAAAGAAATCGAGCAGGGTAATCTTTATAACTGTTTTATAGAAATGTCTGCATGTGTAGGCAGTTGTGTTGACGGTCCGATTATGGAAAAATATCATCACAATAAGCTTAAGAACATAATAGCGGTTACAAGTTATGCAGGTAATGAGGACTTTGATGTCGAACAACCCGATATGGGGGATGTTACTAAGCATTTTGTTCCCATCGATCCACATGATTCAGGTAATTACAGCGAAGAAGAGATTAAGAGAATTCTCCACGAAATGGGTAAGAAAAAGCCCGAGGACGAGTTGAATTGCGGTTCATGCGGTTATAGTACATGCCGTGAAAAGGCAATAGCCGTTTTACAAGGAAAAGCCGAGATAGAAATGTGTTTGCCTTATCTTAAGGAAAAGGCGGAGAGTTTCTCCGATTGTATCGTAAATAATACACCTAACGGACTTATCGTGCTTAACGAAAATCTCGAAGTCCAGAAGATAAACGCAGCTGCTCGTAAGATGATGAATATTAGGCGTTCTGCCGATGTTTTGGGCGAGCCTGTTATCCGCATTCTCGATCCTGCACCATTTGTCAAGGTGCTTGAAACATATCGTGGCGTGCGTGATAAGAGAGTGTTCTTAGCCGAATATGGTAAGTATGTCGAGCAAACAATAATATATGACGATGCTTATCATCTTATCATTTGTATAATGAGAGATGTTACCGAAGAGGAAAGTGAAAAGCATAAGAAAGAAAGCATCAGTCGTCAAACGGTCGAAATTGCCGATAAGGTGGTAGATAAACAAATGCGTATCGTTCAAGAGATTGCATCGTTATTAGGTGAGACCGCTGCTGAAACGAAGATAGCGTTGACCAAGTTAAAGGAGTCCATTATCGATGAATGATTTGTGCGTTGATATTGGATATAAAAGTATAAATCACTTCGGTGAGCAGCTATGTGGCGATCATGTAGATGTTGTTCATCAAGGTGATAATTCTACCGTAGTTGTATTGGCGGATGGTTTAGGAAGCGGTGTTAAGGCGAGTATTCTGTCTACGCTGACCTCAAAGATAATATCCACGATGATGGCAAACGGATTGACCTTAGAAGATTGCGTATCCACCATCGCTCAAACTTTGCCTATCGATTCACAAAGAGGTGTTGCGTATTCTACCTTCACCATTATTCACATTGTGGATAATCAAGAAGCTGAAATAATTCAATACGATAATCCGCTTGTTATCTTACTAAGAGATGCCAAAAATTACGACTATCCGAAAGTCGAAATGAATATGGGCGGTAAAAGAATATATAAATCGGTAATTAAACTAAAAGAAGGCGATTTATTTATAGCCATGAGTGACGGTTGTCCCCATGCAGGACTTGGAATGCGTTACAATTTTGGTTGGAAGAGATCGGAGATTATCGATTTTATGGAATCGGTAGCCCATGTAGGATATACAGCTAAGAATTACTCTACCTTATTGGTAGACGAATGCGATAAGCTTTATGGTTACAAACCGGGCGATGATGTTACCGCACTGGTTGTTAAGGTTAGACAGCGTGTACCTATGAATATGCTATTTGGACCACCTGCCAATAGAGATGACCAAAATAAGATGATGGCATTATTCTTTGCCAAGGACGGTAAGCATATCGTTTGTGGCGGAACGACCTCGTCTATAGTTGCTAAATATTTGGGTAAGCCTATTAAAACGAGCTTATTATACTTGACGGGTGATGTACCACCTACGGCAGAAATCGAAGGTGTAGACTTGGTGACCGAGGGTGTAATTACCGTTAATAAGGTGCTTGAATACGCTAAGGATACCTTGGGTGAAAATAAATTATACGAAAAATGGAGTATGGGTAGAGATGGTGCCTGTATGATTGCAAGACTTCTTTTTGAAGAAGCGACAGATATAAACTTTTATGTCGGTAGAGCGATCAATCCTGCACACCAAAACCCTGATCTGCCTATAAACTTTAACATAAAAATGAATCTTGTCGGAGAGCTTTCTAACTGCTTAAGACAGATGGGTAAACGAATAAAAGTGAGTTACTTCTAAGGAGATGATCGACTAATGAGAAAATTTGATACAAATGTACAAGCAATAAAATATAAGGTATTGAGAGAGGTTGCCAGAGAATATTGGCAAGGTACTCTTTATGAGCATATTTTGGATATTCCTAAAAAGATCGCACCGGGTAAAAACCCCACAATGCGTTGCTGTGTATACAAAGAAAGAGCCATTCTTTCGGAAAGAATTAAGATAGCTATGGGCGGTGGCGAATGTGAAGACAATGTTATCGAGGTTATCGATATTGCATGTGATGAATGTCCTGTAGGCGGTTATGAGGTCACCAATGCTTGTAGAGGATGTCTTGCACACCGTTGTGAACAAGCTTGTAAGTTTGGTGCCATTACATTTGACCATAACCATGTAGCGCACATAGATAAATCGAAGTGTAAGGAATGCGGAGCATGTGCTAAGGTATGTCCTTATAATGCCATATATAACTATAAACGCCCGTGTGAAACGGCTTGTAAGGTCAAAGCCATTCAAATGGGTGATGATAAACAAGCTTGTATAGACCATTCCAAGTGCATTTCTTGCGGTGCTTGCGTTTATCAATGCCCCTTTGGCGCTATTACAGATAAGTCTTTTATACTCAAGGCAATCGACATTCTTAAAGGAAGCGAGAATAACCAAAAGTATAAGACTTACGCAATCGTTGCACCGTCTATATCGAGTCAGTTCACATATGCTAAGCTCGGTCAAGTAATAACGGGCTTGAAGGAATTAGGCTTCCACACCGTTATTGAAGCTGCATTGGGTGCGGATATGGTTGCAAAGGCAGAATCTCAGGAATTAGCAGAAAAGGGATTTTTGACAAGCTCATGCTGTCCTGCATTCGTTGACTTTATCGAGAAGAATTTCCCGAGTCTTGTTCCTAATATTTCTCATAATCTTTCTCCAATGGGTACTATCTGTAAGTATCTTAAGGAGCATGAACCCGATTGTAAGACTATATTCATTGGACCATGTACCGCTAAAAAGGCAGAAGTCAAGAAAGAAAAGGTTGCTAAATATGTAGATGTAGCCATGACTTTTGAGGAATTACAAGCACTTTTCGATAGTAAGGATATAGATATAACCACTCTTAATGAGGGTGTATTAGATAACGCATCCTATTTTGGCAGAATATTCGCTCGTTCGGGTGGATTATCAGATGCAGTTAAACAAGCACTTCACGAGCAAAATATTGAGTTTGATCTCAAGGCTCAATCATGTGACGGAATCGAAGCATGTAAGCTTGCATTGCTTATGAAGAGTAAGGGCAGATTAGATGCAAACTTTATCGAGGGTATGGCATGTATCGGCGGATGTATCGGTGGTGCAGGATGCTTGACTCATGGTGAAAAGAACAAAGCTGAGGTCGATAAGTATGGTAGAGAGGCATATGAAAAGACGATTTCAGATGCTTTATCGGTATTAGATACCTAATAATTGAAATATTGAATAGTAGATGGACCGTATAGAAAAAAATAGACAAAACAAGATGTCGGGAATTCGTAGAGATATTCCCTATCTAATAGTGCTTGCAGTTGCTGTCATTTTTCTTGCGGTCTTTTTATTTTTACGCTCGTCAAGTGAGATGTGCGAGTATATAACAGATAATATAAGCGTTACAATAAACGCATTCGCTTCCTCCGTTTCCGATAATGTATCCTTTTCAGTCTTTGAAGTTTTTGTGATATTAGCTATATTATTAGTTGTTGCATTTATTATTTCATTGATAGTTGCGCTTGTTAAGAAAAAATTCCATATTGCAATTCGATTAACATGCTTAATGGTATCCATATGTTGTTTATTTGGCTCATACTACATATTAGTGGCAGGCTTTGCCTATAATAGAGAGCCTATTGGAGAATTCTATTCTGACGGTATGGAGTACTATGATTTTTATGATGTGGTTAAGTATTTCAAAAGCGATTACGACTATGTTGCCGAAAAAATGGAGCGTGACGAAAAAGGATTGTCTATTTGTCCGTATACGCTTGAAGAACTTAGTGAACTGTTGAAAACAGAATGCCAAAGGCTTGGCGACGATTATAATGTTGACGGTGTATTTTCTGTTAAACCGATGAAGGTATTTTCTCAATTTATGTCGGATAGCGGAATTACAGGTATCACATTTATGCCTACAGGCGACTGTGGAGTTAATATTCTACAACCCTCTGTCGGTGTTACATTTACCGCTATGCATGAAATGATGCATTCTATTGGCATAATGAGAGAAAACGAAGCAAATGCGATGAGTTGTTATCTACTTATCAGTAGTGATAACGAATATTTAAGATATTGCGGATACTTTGGATATTATGGCTATTTGTTAAGGGCACTTTCTTTAAATTATGAAGAAAGTGAATATAATGCAGTCAGAGTGAGTGATGCAGTTCGTTTAGAAACAGTGGAATACAATAACTATTGGGCTAAACAAAGCTCGGTATTCGATAAGATAGGTAACTTTTTTAACGACCTTTATCTTAAGCTATCGGGACAGAAGGATGGCACAGGCTCGTACACTGAGCCGACAATTTCGGGCGGAGTAGAAAAGGAAGAGGGCGATAGAGTGTTTGTAAGTGTTCGATATAATTCATTTCAGCAAGCTTTTATTCGCACTTACCTTGATAAAACGGCATAATAGGACTTAAAAAACGCTATAATTT
>CAZUET010000103.1:0-6182 GCA_964619685.1 uncultured Christensenellaceae bacterium | reverse complement strand
ATAGTTAAGGGAGCGATTGAAAAGGCTGGAATAGAGCTAAACGAGATAGATGTAATTGCAGTAACAAAGGGTGCAGGCTTGTTGGGATCGTTACTTGTAGGCGTATCGTACGCCAAGGGGCTTGCATATGCACTTAATAAACCTATAATAGGAATTAATCACATAAGAGGTCATATAGCAGCCAATTATCTTGAACATCCCGAGCTTACTACACCATATGTCGGACTTATCGTAAGTGGCGGACATTCTGCAGTTGCATTGGTGAATTCTAAAACACACTTAGAGATAAAGGGAACGACAGCAGACGATGCGTGCGGTGAAGCATTTGATAAGGTCGCTCGCGTATTAGGTCTACCGTACCCGGGTGGTCCCGAAATTGAAAAGCTTGCCAAGGAAGGCACGCCAAGTATACCGATGCCCCATGTAAAAATGAAGAATCCGCTTGATTTTAGCTATAGCGGACTAAAAACGGCAGTAATCAACTATGTACATAACGCCGAACAAAAGGGTATAGAAATAAATAAAGCCGATGTAGCATGCTCATTCCAAAAATCGGCAGTAGAAATGCTTGCAGAGCATGCAGTGGAGTTGGCAAGAGCAGAAGGCATATCGAGTATAGCGATAGCAGGAGGCGTTGCCGCAAACGGAGCATTGAGAGAAACACTTACCGAGTTAGCCTCGAGGTATAACATTAAGGTCTATTATCCGTCCAAGCGACTTTGCACCGATAATGCATCGATGATTGCATCGGAAGCATATGTACAAATTAGGAGCGGAGCCGATTTTTCCGACCTTACATTAGATGCCCACGCCACGTTATCACTGATTACCGATTGTTAATATCCCATTCGCACAATAAAAGTATGCCACACGCATACTTTTTTATATGGAAACAGATTTCAATGATAACGCATTGTCCTATCGGGTTCAAGACAAACTTTGTTTTTCGTTTAGAATGCCTTTTGATACTATTGTGCAACAATTTGGTATCTTGCGGACGCTTCGAGCCATACAAAAAAGCATGTGATTTCACATGCTTTTTTTGTATACTCAACCATTTTAATTAGTCTATTCATTTATTCCTTATACATAAACACAAAGGCTTCATATGGTCTTAATAATCTTGATGATATGGGTTCGCAATCATCGTAATTTGCAATTATTAATTCGGGGTTATTGAATGATATATCATTAGGAAGCTTTAAAGGCACTTCCTTGTTTTTAAAATTGCAGACCACGAATAAGGTTTGACCCTTATAGGAACGTTTAAACACAAAAAGATTTTTGTTATTTGGATAATACTCGTCAAAAGTACCTTCTCTAAGAATTGTTGCGGTATCTTCTCTTTTTCTCAATGCGATGATCTTTTTATAGAACTGATATATACCGTTTTCATCCGCAACACTCTTTTCAACATTGATATCCTTATAATCGGGATTTAGTGCAAACCAAGGCTTAGCATTACTAAATCCTCCATTATCATCAGCTGACCACGGCATAGGCCTTCTACCTAAATCACGGGAGCGTTTATTCATAATGGCGATAAAAAGATATTTGAAGAAAGGAATAAATCTAAGTTTTTTCCATACATTGAGAGCGAGTTTATCATCCATTTCCTTTACGGACTTAAACTTACCGTTAACCATACCGATTTCTTCGCCTTGATAAACGTACGGAGTACCTTGTTGCATATGAAGTGAGATCGCAAGCATTTTAGCGGCTTCCACTCTATGATTACCGTATTTTCCTGTAAATCTACCCAACGATCTTGGTTGATCGTGATTTTCGAGATAGAGAGCAATCCAACCTTTACGGTACATAGCTTTTTGCCAAGTGACCATGGATTTTTTGAATTTAACGAGGTTAAACCTTTTTGGAATTACCTGCATATACATATCGGTTTCGACATGGTCAAAAAAGAAGATAGTATCAAGCTCATTTCGATCTTCTTTTGTATATTTCAAGCCTGTTTCGATATCGACATTAGCAGCTTCGCCAACCGTCATACAGTCATAGTGCGATAACACATTTTCATTCAGTTCTCTAAGGTATTCGTGAATATGCGGACCATGGCAGAACAATTCGTCTCCCCTTGCAATCGGATTATATTTACCGTCGGGAATAGAGCCGTTTTCATTTATAGTTTTACTAATATAGGTAATAACATCGCATCTAAAACCGTCCACTCCGAGATCGAGCCAAAACTTAACAATATCTTGAACCTCTTTTCTTACCTTAGGATTATCCCAATTTAGATCGGGTTGCTTTTCAGCCCATAAATGGAGATACCACTCATCGGTCGTTTCGTCATATTTCCAAGCGGAGCCACCGAATCGACTTGTCCAATTATTAGGTGGTTTTTTGCCGTTTTTACCACGCCCTTTACGCCAAATATAATAATCTCTATAAGGGTTGTCCTTACTTTTTCTACTTTCTTGGAACCAAAAATGCTCGTCCGATGTATGGTTGACCACAAGATCCATTATGAGCTTGATATTTCTACAATGAAGCTCAAAGAGCATTTCCTTCCAATCCTCGAATGTACCGAATTCATCCATAATGGCACGATAATCGCTAATATCGTATCCGTTATCGGCATTAGGAGATTTATAGCATGGAGAAAGCCACACGGCATCTATGCCGAGGTCTTTGAGATAATCAGCCTTTTGAATGATTCCTCTCAAATCGCCTATACCGTCGCCGTTACCGTCCATAAAACTGCGTGGGTAAATTTGATATACTACAGAATTTTTGTACCATCTGCTTCTTACGAAGCCGTCCTCGTTTAATTTCATACAGTTTACTCCTACATATATTTTATCATTAATAGTATTTAAAGTCAATATTCTGTGACTAAACATTATATTGGTTACGAGATATAAAAAATCTAAGATATTGCAACATTAGACTAATTATACCATAATCCTTCATTTGGTATAAGGTATACTTTTGGCATGGGCAGAAGTATAGTGATCACCTCGGGCAAAGGCGGAGTAGGCAAAACGACGATAACTGCGAGCTTAGGCATTGCATTGGCGAAAAGGGGCAACAGTGTAGTAGTGGTAGATGCCGATGTTACGCTCAATAATTTGGATCTTGTATTAGGACTTGAAAGCAGTGTTTCCTATGATATTTTTGATGTTATCAACGGGAAATGTCGCCTTAAACAAGCCCTTGTAAGTTATCCCGATACCGACTTAAAGTTATTGCCGTCTGTGAGAGGGGACGATATACCCGAGCGTGATTTCCGAACGGTAATGAACGAAATAAGGGGGATGAGTGACTATTTACTGATCGACTGCCCTGCAGGCGTTGATGACGGTTTTAGGCGAGCAGTATCCATAGCGGATGAAGCCTTGATTGTCACCACGCCTACACCATCCGCTATAAGGGATGCGGATAAGGTAATATCAGTGCTTAACCGATTAAAAATGCGGAGAAGTTCACTAATCGTCAATAGAGTTAGGGGCGATTTGGTGCTTGACGGAAGCATGCTTTCACCTGAAGAGATATCAAGACTATTAAAAATTCGTCTTATGGGGTGCGTGCCAGAGGACGATTCCGCTCTTGATTATTCGGGCAAAAGCGATATAGAGCATACTCGCTCGATCAAAATGATAGCCAAATATTTAACGGTAGGCAATGGTGATATATACGATGCAACCGAGCCATATCGTGGAATATGGGGTGGTATAAAGCGATTGTTAAGGAAGGTATAATGAATAAAAGGTTGAACGATAGAATAAAAAACATGCTTACAACGGATAGATTGCAAGTAAGAAGCGGAGTGACCGAGCTTATCAAAAGTCAGGCATATGATATGCTGTCTGATTTTTTCGAGCTTGAGGGCGACAAGATACTTGTTAGGGTAGAGCCGGACGGTGACGGATACCTTATAACTGTCAAAGCCAAGGCAATAAGGACATATTAATGAAGCATCGTAAACTTAAAATAAAAACGATAATAGAATGGGTAGTAATAGCTGTGCTTATGCTCATATTGTCATATGCACGCATTTTTGGTAATGTTACAACACTTGCCGTGGCACTATTTGTAGGGTTAGCATATACTCGGAAAAACATACTGATACTAACACCCATATTACTAATATCGAATGTATTGTTTTCACCGACTTGGCAGACCGTTGTCGTTACGCTCTCACCCTGTGTCATGCTTATAATGGCATATATTATCACACGCAAGCTAAAAAAGCGTATCAAACCATATCACGCAGTCGGCTTGACCGCATTTTCGTTATTACCGCTGTTTTTTGTTTACGGACTAAGTGCCGAAACTGCACTATGGGCTGTATTAAGTATAATGATTACAGCATTTTTGGCATATTGCAGTATAACGGTATGTTATCTTATATTTATAAAAGGAATCAGATATAAGCTTATTCCCATTGAAAGGCTATCGCTTTCGGTTTTGATATTGGCACTATCGTTAGGTTTGTATAGAATAAAGATATCAAACATATATATATCCGCTCCCATACTTGCTTTTTTTATTGTAGCAACGGCATATTTGTTTGCTGAAAAAGGGGTATTGTTAAGTGTAGTATGCTCGTTTTCGGCAGTTTTATCGGACGGAAAAACAGATGTAACGGTTTTTATATGCCTTAGTACGGTGCTTTGTTTATTTGTTAGCCGATATAGGCGACTTACTTTTTTAGCAGTACCGTCGACACATCTTATAATGGGATTAGCATTTGATTTTTTCGATAGCTATTCATACATAAATACGATACTGCTTTTTGTAGGCGGTGGGGTGTTTGCATTGTTATCTGACAATGTCATAAACAGATTTTTATCGTGCATAGGAGTTGAGCGGGGATATGCCATGCGTACTCTTGTAAACCGTAATAGATTTGATATGTATAAAAGGCTTGCCAAGGTGTCCGATGTCCTTAAGGAAATGTCTCGAGCGGTTGCATTTGACGGTAATTTGAACGGTGAAGAAAGGGACGAAATAACATTTTTATCAAACAGGCTTGCCGATTCGCTATGTTATGACTGCGAAAGGAGACGGGACTGCGAACGAATGCTTACTGCCCCGACTACATCTGCAATCCGAGATTTGATAGCAAATGCGTTAAAAAGCGGACGGGTGAGCATACTTGAAACGCCCCCGTTTTTGGTTGAATATTGTAAGAAAAGTTCAAAAATGATCGTATCGTGCAAGGAAATGCTTGAAAATTATGCGGTAAGGAAAGAACTGACAGAAACTGTAGGTGCATGCAGAACGCTATTATCCGAACAAATAAACGGATTGTCCGGAATGATAGATGGTTTTGCATCCGAAATTAAGCAAGCGGTATCGTTCGATCCCGAAAAGGAGAGAGAATTGACCGAAGCACTGTCCGCAGTCAATATAATAGCGTCCGAAGCGATCATTTACCGTGGGGGCAATCATAGAAGCCTTGTGATAAGTGTTAGAGAGCAAGACGAGGTTAAGCCTGCACTTATGACAAATATCGAAAAGGTATTAGGTAAAATGATTAAAAGTGATCGAACGCAGGGTAAGGGTATTATCAATTTGACCTTTGTAGATGCACCGAGATATGATCTTACCTATGGAGTTAGCGCCAAAAGCAAGGACTCAGGCTCTAACGGAGATTCGTTTTCGATCGTAAAGCTATCCACCGACAAGGTCATGTTTGCCATTTGTGACGGAATGGGGAGCGGAAAGGATGCAAACGAAACAAGCAATAGGGCTATAGCGTTAGTAGAAGCATTTTATAAAGCAGGAATTGACGAAAACGGCGTACTTTCTCTTATCAATAAGCTGTTATCCGCAAGGGGTGGTGAAAACTTTTCGGCACTCGATATATGCGTTATCGACCTAAGACGCGGAGTTGTCGATTTTATAAAGCTTGGCGGTGTGGAAAGCGTAATATTAGGTTCAGGTACATCCGACATAATAGAAGGTGGTGCTTTGCCCTTAGGTATACTTGAAACAGTTAAACCAAAGGTTTCAAGAAGGAATGTATCAAACGGCGATATGATAGTAATGTTTAGCGACGGTATAACCGATTCGATAGGCTCGGACGGTGTGATAAGGATAGGGGAGCAATCAAAAACCAATAATCCCGAGCGACTTGCAGAATCGATTATCGAAGATTCCGAATTTGTGGGGCATGCTGACGATAAAACTGTGCTATGTATCAAAATATTTAATAG
>CAZUET010000102.1:0-6186 GCA_964619685.1 uncultured Christensenellaceae bacterium | reverse complement strand
ACCAAAATTAAATAAATAGGCTTGAAAATGTTATTGCGATTTGGTATAATATAAAATGAAATTCTATGTAAAAAGGAGTTTTTGATAATGAGAATTGCAGTTTTGACATCGGGCGGAGATGCTCCCGGTATGAATGCGGCAATCAGAGCCGTTGTTCGTTATGCAGGATATAAGGATATCGAAGTATTCGGCATAGAGCGTGGATATGAGGGATTAGTCAACGACGATATGAAAATGCTTAGTAAAAGAAGTGTTTCAGGTATCGTGCAGCGTGGCGGTACAATGCTGATGACAGCAAGATGTCCTGAGTTTGTAGATTATGAGGTTCGTAGACGGGCAGCCGAGAATTTGGCTAATAGAGATATTTCCGGTCTTGTAGTAATTGGCGGTGACGGTAGTTTTCAGGGTATGAATCTACTTACCAAGGAATTTGGTATCAAAACTGTTGGTATTCCGGGTACCATTGATAACGATTTAGCGTATACCGATTATACGTTAGGATTCGATACCGCAGTTAATACCGTAGTCAATAATGTCAATAACCTTAGAGATACAATGAGCTCTCACGAGAGAGTAGTAGTTGTTGAAGTCATGGGTAGAAGTTCCGGTGACATTGCTCTTTATGCAGGTGTAGCAAGCGGAGCCGAGATTATATTGATTCCCGAGCGTGATGTCGATTATGACGAGGTTTCTAAGGTATTAAGTAGAGGTAAGAGAGCAGGAAAGCAATCTGCAATCATTATGCTGGCAGAGGGCGCAGGTCCTATCGATAATGTTATTGCAGAGTTAAAATCGAGATTACCAGAATTACATTTCCGTAGCTGTGTATTAGGTCATATTCAGCGTGGTGGTATGCCGAGTATGGCAGATAGAAATCTTGCCGCACGCTTTGGTGCTAAGGCAGTCGAACTGTTATCGAGCGGAAAGGGCGGTCGTGTAGTAGGTATCAGACAAAATGAAATAATTGATCTATCGGTAAGTGAAGCATTGTCTTTGCCCCATAGATTTAATGAAGAATTATATAATTTAGCAAAGATATTAAGTCTTTAGGAGGATTTATGAAAAATTTAGTTGGTGCAATGATTTTTGGACAATCCGGCGGTCCTTCGTCGGTTATTAATAGCAGTGCTGCAGGCGTTTTTATCGAAGCTTTGAAGCATCCCGAGCAAATTACAGCCGTTTACGGTGCCGCTCACGGAATCAAGGGAATTCTTGATGAGGATTTTTACGATATCGGTCAAGAGGATATTAAAGAATTAGAGCTTTTGAAGAATACTCCAAGTTCTGCATTAGGTTCCGTTCGTTATAAGCTCAAACCTGTAGAGGTTGATGAAACAGATTATAAGCGTATACTTGAGGTCTTCAAGAAGTATAATATTCGTTATTTCTTCTATAATGGCGGTAACGACAGTATGGATACCTGTAATAAGATTAGTAAGTACTTACAACAGGCTAACTATGACTGTAATGTTATCGGTGTACCTAAGACTATCGATAACGATCTTTTTGGTACCGACCACTGTCCCGGTTACGGTTCTGCAGCTAAGTATATCGCTACATCTATAATGGAGCTTAAACTCGACGCTACCGTTTATAATACAGGTATGGTATGTATATTAGAGGTTATGGGTCGTAATGCAGGTTGGTTGACTGCAGCTGCTCAAATTGCTACCTATAAGGGATTGGGTGCAGACCTTATCTATTTGCCCGAAACTCCGTTTGATGTAGACGAGTTCGTACAAGCAGTTAAGGAAGTTTGTGCTAAGAACAATAATAAGTGTATGGTAGTTGTATCCGAGGGTATTAAGACCAAGGAAGGTAAGTATGTAGGCGAATTCGTTGCATCCAGCACAGACCTTTTCGGACATGCTCAATTAGGCGGTGTAGGACAAATGTTGGCTGATATCGTTAAGAAAGAAACCGGTATCAAGGTTAGACCTATCGAGTTTAGCTTGCTACAACGTTGTGCAGCACACCTTGCAAGTAAGACCGATGTAGAGGAGGCATTTGCATCCGGTGCTTATGCAGTTAAGGCTGCAATTAGCGGTATCACCGATAAGATGGTAGTTCTTCAAAGAGATGAAAACAGTGCAGAATATAAGTGCGAACCCGCTTTAATGGATGTTGCATTGGCTGCTAATACCGAGAAGAAGATTCCCGAAAGCTGGATACTTCCTGCAGGTAAGGGCTTGACTGACGAATATGTTAAGTATGCATTGCCTTTGATTCAAGGCGACTGTAAGGCTCCTTTAGAGGACGGTCTACCCAGATTTGCTCATCTTAAGAAGGTTCAAGCAGGTAGAAAATAAGTTTACTAATGCATTAATTATTTAAGGTACATTATCATAAGATTATTTGTAAGGAGTAATTACTATGAAAAAGATTTTGGTTACAGGTGGAACAGGATATATTGGATCTCATACTTGTGTTGAGTTGATCAATCAAGGCTATTTACCAATAATTGCAGATAATTTATCCAATAGTAAGGAAAATGTAGTCGATAAGATTCAAGAAATCACCGGTGTTAGACCTGTATTTTATAAAGTTGATATCTTGGATGAAGTCGGACTCAGTAAGATATTTGCCGAACACGATATTCAAGCGGTAATTCACTTTGCAGGCTTAAAAGCAGTAGGCGAGAGTGTAAAGGTTCCTTTGAAGTATTATAATAATAACATCACAGGTACCGTTAACCTACTCGAGGTTATGAAGAGATATAATGTTAAAAATATTATATTCAGTTCATCCGCAACTGTTTATGGCGATCCTAAGGAAGTTCCTATTAAGGAAACGGCTCCGACAGGTGGATGTACAAATCCTTACGGTAAGACAAAGTATTTTATTGAAGAGATACTTAAGGACTTATATGTTTCGGATAACTCATTCAATATCGCATTATTGAGATATTTTAACCCCGTCGGTGCACATGAATCCGGGTTGATAGGCGAGAATCCTAACGGTATTCCTAATAACCTTATGCCGTATATCACACAAGTTGCTATCGGTATCAGACCGCATTTGAATGTGTTTGGTAATGATTATGATACTCCCGACGGCACAGGTGTTCGTGATTATATCCATGTAGTAGATCTTGCTATGGGACATATCTGTGCGCTTAAAAAGCTTGAAAGCGTATCAAACGGTGTTCATATCTATAATTTAGGTACCGGTGTAGGTTATAGCGTTCTTGATATGGTTCACGCATTTTCTGAGGTTTTAGGAAGACCTTTACCATATAAGATTGTAGAAAGACGCCCCGGTGATATTGCTAAATGCTGGGCGGATCCGGAAAAAGCCGAAAGAGAATTAGGATTTAAGGCACGCTTTGATCTTAAGAAAATGTGCGAAGATAGTTGGAATTTCCAACAAAAATTGAAAGACTAATAAGGATAGGTGAAGGAATTGAGTAAAGTAAGTGAGAAGATTCGTAATAGATTTCGTGCTATAGGTGAAGAGTTAAAGCAATTAAGACTGTATAACATTTTATTGGTCATGATATCCGGTATCATCAATGCTACCGGTGTAGCTCTGTTTTTGATTCCTGCAAGTATAATAGACGGCGGTTTTTCCGGTACATCTTTTATTCTTAATCAAGTTACAGGCTGGCATGTATCAATCTTTATTGCAGTGATCAATTTCCCATTCTTTATCTTTGCATATAAGAATCAAGGTGCGAGATTTATTGTATATTCATTACTTGCTATTGGTTTCTATTCCTTGACCACCTATTTATACCAAACCGTATTTAAGATAGATCAGTTCTTCTATGAGCAGTTAAAAAATGATGTGATTTTATGCGTGCTTTTCGGTGGCTTGATTTCGGGTATCGGCTCGGGATTGGCTATCCGTATGGGCGGAGCAATGGATGGACTTGATTGCTTGGCTGTTGCATTTTCAAAGAGAATAGGCTTGACGGTCGGTCAATTTGAAATGATATATAACGCACTACAATATTTGCTTGCTTGTGTAATTCTTAATGATGTTAGAGTCGGATTATATTCTATCGTTTCATATGCAGTAGGATTGAAGGCTGTCGACTTCGTAATTGAAGGCTTGTCGAGATCTAAAGCATGCTTTATTATTACCAATAAAAGCGAAGCAATGGCTGAGGTTATCAGTAAAGAAATGCGTCGTGGTATAACATTGGTACCCTCTAAGGGGTATTACAGTCAAACTAATATTAATATGCTCTATGTGGTCGTTAACCGCTTTGAGATCGGTAAGCTAAAGAAACTTGTCAGCGATATTGATCCAAGAGCGTTTATGACGATTACCGAAGTCGGTGAGGTCGTAGGTAACATGAAGAAAAATGCATTACCAAGCGAAGGGGATATAGCTAAGGCGTTTGCTGCTGCGGATCTATCACAGCTTACCGATGATGATATCAAAGCATCGATAGGTGATAACGAAACGGATGAAACAAGGTGATAGACTGACATTAGATATAATTGACTATGGAAGTAACGGAGAGGGCATAGCGAAAATTGACGGCTTTGTCATCTTCGTTCCTTTTAGTATGGTAGGAGAACGGGTAAATGTTCGAATTACGTATGTAAAAAAAAGCTTTGCTAATGCCGTTTTAGAAGAAATACTTATACCATCACCGAATAGAGTAAAGCCACCATGTAACCGATTTACCCGTTGCGGTGGATGTGATATGCTTCATATGTCATATGACGAACAGTTAAAACTGAAGCACAATGCGGTAGTTAATACATTTGGTAGAAATACAAAAGGGAATTATTCTATAGAACCCTGTGTTCCGTCCCCATTGATATTAGGATATCGTAATAAGGTAAGTTTACCATTCGGTGTGGTCGACGGAAGAGTTGCACTTGGTTTTTATCGTGAGGGGACACATAAGATAGTAAGCATCACCAAGTGTTTTTTACAAGGTGAGTGGATAGAGCCTATAATTAATTCGGTTCTATCATATGTAGCGGAATCATCACTTACAGCTTATGATGATTTAAGCGGTAAAGGACTGCTTAGACATTTAGTTGTTCGTAGAATGAATGGTTTTCATACAATAACCATTGTTGCTACTGGGAAATTACCGAATGTTGAGCTGTTGATTAAAAAGCTTGATTGCTTTATCGACGGTCAGTATGCTCTTTATTTGAATATCAATAAGAGTAAAGGAAATACCATATTGAAAGGCGATATGATTCTCTTACATGGAGCAGAGCATGCTGTATCGGTTCGTGGCATCGATGTAGAGATTGATCCATTCTCGTTTTTCCAAGTAAATGATGGCGTTCGTGATCTTATCTATGATAGGGTCGAAGAAATAATAGGTGAGAGTGACGGTACAGTTGTAATAGATGCATATGCAGGTGTAGGCATTTTGGGTGCAAACCTTGCAAAAAATCAAAAAAGGGTGTATAATATCGAAATAGTACCCGAAGCTGTCGAGGATGCTAAGCGATTAACTCGTATGAACGGCTTAGATAACTATGTCACATCTATGTGTGGTGATTCTGCTGAACTGATACCTAAATTGATAGATGAGTTGACTGCCGATCTAAATAAATGTGCCGTCCATTCTATGAAATTGCTTTCTCCATACTTCTTATCGATAAAGGAAGGCCGTAAGCGATATGAATTGCGTTTAAACGATGCTAAAAGGCAGGCGATTAAGGTCGGTGACACCATTTGCTTTAATGACTTGAGTAGCGGTGAACAGCTATTGACCGTCGTTAGATCTAAGCATGCTTATTCTAATTATGTAGAATTGTTCGACGATTTAGGTACAAAAATATGTGGCTTCGATCACGAAATAGATAGTGTGACAGCTGCACGATCAATGAATGAGATATATTCTCAAGATCAAATCGATAAATACGGAGCGGTAGCTTTAGAGATAGAGCCTATTCAGTGTAAAATAGTTGCAGTGCTTGATCCCCCACGCAAGGGTGCCGATATACGAGTATTGGAGTCTATTAAAAACAGCGGAATAGATAAAATAATTTATGTATCGTGTAATCCGGCAACATTGTCACGGGACGTTGAAATTCTGTCAACAGATTATCAAGCTGTCAGTATAACTCCATACGATATGTTCCCAAATACAAGGCACGTTGAAAGTTTAGTTTGCCTGAAGCGTCAGACAAACTAAAGCGATATAAATCCATCAAAGTATGATTGTCTCCGCCAAGAATTGTCAAGGTTGGAATAATTAGTTAT